>NZ_JBHWJY010000015.1:10054-119789 GCF_042731135.1 Streptomyces sp. NPDC059874 | reverse complement strand
TCCGCCGGGCACCGGGCTCCGCCCGGACCCGCTCCTCAAACGCCGGAGGGGCTGGCATTTGCCCCGGCAGGGTCGGATGCGCTGGATTGCCCCGGCAGGGTCGAAGGGACTCGGCGGGGCCTGAGGCGCGCGGCGTGGGTGGCCCGGCGGAGGCCGGAGGGGCGGGGTTTGGTTCGGCGGAGTCGGAGGGGTCAGAAGCCCGGGCCGTCTTCGCGGTTGCCGGCTGTGGCCAGGCGGCCCCAGAGGAGGTCCGTGAGGCCGGCCACCAGCTCCGCGCGCTCGCAGGGGCGTTCGCCCAGCCACCAGTCGCCCGCCGCGTGCATCATGCCGACGATGCCGTGGCCCCAGACCCGGGCCAGGCGTTCGCCGCCGGGGCCGAGGTCGACCCGTTCGCCGATCACCTGGGCCAGCTCCTCGCCGAGCCTGCGCAGCAGCGGCGCCGAGTGCAGACCGACGTCGAAGCCGCGCTCGGCGCTGTGGGAGTCCTCGGCCGGGTGCATCAGGAAGCGGTACACCTGCGGGCGGGCCTCGATGGCTGCGAGGTAGGTGTCGAGGGTGTGCTCCACCCGGCTCCGCCGCTCCGCCGGGGCGTCGAGCGCGGCCCGCAGGGAGTCCAGCAGGGCGTCGGTGTGCCGTACGGCCAGCGCCTGGTAGAGGCCCGCCTTGTCGCCGAAGTGGCGGTAGAGGATGGGCTTCGTGATGCCGGCCTCGGCCGCGATGGCGTTCATGGAGGCCTTGGGGCCGTCCCTGAGTACGACCCGGTCGGCCGCTTCGAGCAGCTCCCGCCGCCGGCGATCGGCCGCTCCGGGCTCGCCGGCCTGCTGCGTGGTCTCCATGACGTGTTTTCTCCCCGCCCTTGCGATGTGCGTGACGCCCACGCAACGTAACACCCCGCACACCCTGTCGATCCCATCGGTCGTACCTCCTTCGGCCGCGCTTGACAGTGCTTACTCACCGGTAACAGACTGTGCCGATCGTGCTGGTTACCGCTAGTAACCCGCGCTAGGACGAGTACGGACAGGTGGAGGGGACATGGCGGAGTTCACCATGGAGCTCAACGAGGACCAGAAGCAGGTACAGGAATGGATCCATGGCTTCGCCGCCGACGTGATCCGGCCCGCCGCCGCTGAATGGGACGAGCGCGAGGAGACTCCCTGGCCCGTCATCCAGGAGGCCGCCAAGGTCGGCATCTACTCCCTGGACTTCTACGCCCAGCAGTTCTTCGACCCCACGGGCCTCGGCATCCCGATGGCGATGGAGGAGCTCTTCTGGGGCGACGCGGGCATCGCCCTGTCCATCGTGGGCACCGGACTCGCGGCCATCGGCGTCGTCGCCAACGGCACCGAGGAGCAGATCGGCACCTGGATCCCGCAGATGTACGGCACCCCGGACGACGTGAAGGTCGCCGCCTTCTGCTCCTCCGAGCCGGACGCCGGGTCGGACGTCGGGTCCATGCGGACCCGCGCGGTGTACGACCAGGCCAAGGACGAGTGGGTGCTGAACGGCACCAAGACGTGGGCGACCAACGGCGGCATCGCCAACGTCCACATCGTCGTGGCCGTGGTCGACCCGGAACTGGGGACCAAGGGCCACGCCTCCTTCATCGTGCCGCCGAACACCCCGGGGCTGTCCCAGGGGCAGAAGTTCAAGAAGCACGGGATCCGGGCCTCGCACACCGCCGAGGTCGTACTGGAGGACGTACGGGTTCCGGGGTCCTGCCTGCTCGGCGGCAAGGAGAAGCTGGACGAGCGCCTGGCGCGGGCCCACGAGCGGGCCCGCAGCGGCGGGGGCGAGCGGGTGAAGAACGCCGCCATGGCCACCTTCGAGGCCTCCCGGCCGGCGGTCGGTGCGATGGCCGTGGGTACGGCGCGGGCGGCGTACGAGGTGGCCCTGGACTACGCCAAGACCCGTACGCAGTTCGGCCGCCCGATCATCGACAACCAGGGCGTGGCCTTCCAGCTCGCCGACATGCGCACGCAGATCGACGCGGCCCGACTGCTGGTGTGGCGGGCCTCGTGGATGGCGGTCGCCGGCCGGCCGTTCACCTCGGCGGAGGGCTCGATGTCGAAGCTCTTCGCGAGCGAGGTGGCCAAGAAGGTGACCGCGCAGGCGGTCCAGATCCTGGGCGGCAACGGCTTCACCCGGGAGTACCCGGTGGAGCGCATGCACCGGGACAGCGCGATCTACACGATCTTCGAGGGGACGAGCGAGATCCAGCGGCTGGTGATCGCGCGCACGCTCTCCGGCATGCCGATCCGCTAGGCGCTGTGCCTCGGCGGGCCGGGCCGGGCCGGAGGGGATGCCTGCCGCGGGGCGTAGGGGCTGCCCGGGGCGTGCGGGTCGACGTCCTGCTGCGGCGGTGGCGGGGGCACGGAGGCGACGCGGTGATCACGGCACCCTGGTCCGTGTGCTCAGGGGCGCAGCAGCCGGGCGAGGGCCCGCCCGAAGAGGCGGCGGCCCGCCGCCGCGACCGCGGGATCCAGGGCGCGGGGCAGGCCTCGCAGGCGCAGGTCCTCGCGCCAGTGGATCTCGCTGCCGCCGGTGGGGGACGGGTGGATCTCGATCTCCGCCCAGCCCGTTACCGCGCGGCCGCGCTTCTCCAGTCGGACGAGGGCCGGCGCGGTGTCCGTCGGGGGGTGCCAGACCACGACTTCCATCGGGTCGTCGAATGTGATCCTGCCCACGCCCGTCCGGGCCGTGAAGATCGTTCCGACGCGCGTCGGCGGGGCCGTCTCGATGATCGTCCGGGTGAAAGGGACCTGGGCTCCGTGTCCCGCCCAGTCCGTCAGCCGCTCCCATGATTCGGAGGGCGGCAACGACGTTCGGTGAACGATCCGGATAACGGGCATGAGCGCATGGTAATCGGGCATACACAGCTTGAACTGGACCGCGAATATGGGTTCCGTCGGGGGGTGGCGATCAGCAATACTCACCGCCACCGTGGATCGCGGATTCGACCGGGTGACCACCGGCCTTCCCGCCCCACACTGCGAGGAGGTGCGCCATGTGCTCCCACCAGCCCCCCTGCCCGTCCGCCGACAGCGCCGATCACGACGCCGCCCGCACCGTGGCCTCCCATCCCGAACAGGGTTGGAGCCTGCTCTGCAACGGCGTGGTCGTCTTCGACGACACCGGTGAACTGCTCCCCGAAGGCCAGACGGTGGAACCCCGCCGCCCGGCCCTGGTCTGAGCCAGGAGGCAGCATGCGCCAGCAGCTGATCCGCAAGCCCGTCCCCAAGCCCGCTCCCCGAGACCTGGACCTGCGCACACCGTCGGGCAGACCCCTCCCGTACTGACGGGAGCCGACGCCGGCAGTAATTCAGTACGACGCCACCCACCGGCCGGAAGTCAGCCGGTGGGTGCGGCCGCGCCGCCCAGGAAGGCCGTCTCGTACGCGGCGTCGCCGATCGCCGCCCGAGCCTGCCGCTCGCCCTGGTCCCGCAGGGCCGTCAGCGAGGGGGAGCCCATCTGTGGCCGGCCCACCGTGCGCCACCACGCGTGCCCGGTGCCCAGCAGCCGCGCCGCCAGCTCACCGTCGCCCAGTGCCGCCACCGCAGCGGCCAGCAGGTCGAGGCCCAGCGCGATGCCGAAGCGGTCGCCGAGCAGCCGTTTCCCGGACAGCATCGCCCTGACGTGCCGGGCGGCCTCCCCGTGCTCGCCCAGGCCCAGCGCGGCCACCGCCAGGACGTAGTCGGCGTAGGCCCGCAGCCACCGTTCGCCCAGCTCCGCGCAGGCCTCCCGGAGGGCCCGCGCCTCCTGCGCCGCCTCTTCGAACCGCCGCAGGTCGCACAGCGCGTAAGAGGTGGCCAGCCTGCACAGCAGCCAGCCCGCGCCGCTCGTGCGCCCGCCGTGGCCCGCCCGGGCCCGAGGTCCGGCCAGCGCGAGGGCTCGTACGGGATCGCCCGGCATCAGCACCGACACCGCGTGCAGGTAGGCCGCGCGCAGCTCCCGCTCGGGGTCCGACAGGAGGGCGGCGTCCCGCGTGCACTGCTCGCCGAGGTTGCGGGCCGTGTCCATGTCGCCCTGGAGCAGCGCGGTGAGCCCGAGTGCCCACAGGGCCTGGTTGTATGCGGGGCCCGGGTGCGGGGAGGCCCGGAGGGCGCGTTCCAGGAAGCCGCGGCCCTCGTGCACGTGCCCGCAGGAGAACCAGTAGAACCACAGCGCCCCGGCCATTCCCAGGGCCGCCTGGGGGTCGGTGCCCAGCAGGTGCTCCAGGGCCGTACGGAGCTGTGCGTGCTCGGCGGTGATCCTGCGGTACCAGTCCACCTGCCCCGGCCCCAGCCAGCCCCGGTCGGCGGCTTCGGAGAGGGCCGCGTACCAGTGGGCGTGCCGGTCGGAGAGGAGCTGTACCTCGCCGAGTTCGCCCAGCCAGTCGTGCCCGTACTCGCGGATCGTGTCCAGCATCCGGTAGCGGGCCCCCGCGCCGCGCTCCTCGGTGCGCAGCAGCACGGACTTGGCGACCAGGCCCGTCAGTACGCGCTCCACGCGGGAGGCGGCCAGCGGGCCGCCCGCGCACACCGCGCGGGCGGCGGCGACGTCGAAGTCACCCGAGAAGACGGAGAGTCGGGCCCACAGCAGCCGTTCCAGCGGCTCGCACAGCTCGTGGCTCCAGCCGATGGTGGTGCGCATCGTCTGGTGCCGGGGCAGTCCGGCGGCGCGGCCGTCCGGCGAGTGGCACGTCGACAGCAGGTCGAAGCGCTCGTCGAGCCGCTCGGCCATCTGCTCCAGCGTCCACAACCGCATCCGGGCGCCCGCGAGTTCGAGGGCGAGCGGGATGCCGTCGAGGCGCCTGCACACCTCGGCGGCGACCGCCGCGCGTGCGGGGTCCGCGAAGACGGCCGCCGCCTGCGGGGTCGCGGCGAGGGCGCGGGCGCGGAAGAGGGCGAGGGCATCGCTGTCCGGCCCCTCGCAGGGCAGCGGGCGGACCTCGACGACCTGTTCGCCCGGGGAGCCGAGCGGCTCGCGGGAGGTGACCACGACCGTCAACCCGGGGGCGGACTGCAGGAGTTCGCCCACCAGGTGGCGGCAGTCGGTCACCAGGTGCTCGCAGGTGTCCAGCACGAGCAGGAGCTGCTTGTCGGCCATCCAGGCGCACAGCTCCTCGTCCAGGGGCCGCGAGGAGTGGTCGGCGAGGCCGACGGCGTGGGCGATGGTCGTGGTGAGCAGGCCGGGATCGCGCAGTGGTGACAGCTCCACCCACCACACGCCGTCGGGTCTCGGCCCGACGGCCTCGGAGACGGCCCGCAGGGCGAGCCGGGACTTGCCGACACCGCCCACCCCGGTGAGGGTGACCAGCCTCCGCTCCTCCAACAGATCGCGCAGGAGCGCCAGTTCACGCTCGCGGCCGACGAAGGCCGAGGGCTGCGGCGGCAGGTTCCCCGCCGAGGTGCCCGGGGCAGGCGCGGGATCGCCGCCGGCGGATCCAGCCTGATTGTCGTTGACCGAGTACTCACCGAACACGGATGTATTGTGCGTGATCTTCTAATCCGACAGGGCTGATTTCGGTCAGATCGTTGCCGAAACTCACCCCGTGAGGGTGATGCTCCGCTCTGCGGAGAAGGCGCCCCAGTCGCCGTCGGGAAGTCGGGCCCGCAGTTTCACGACCCATACCGTACCGGCCGGCTCGGTCACCGTCAGCCGGTGCTCCGCCCGGCCGCTGGGGACGGCGCCCGCGCCGAACTGGATGACGGTCGTGGCCCGTCCGTTGACGTGGAGCTCGTACTCGCTGGTCTCGCGGCCGGTGTCCGGGGCGGTCCAGGTGAGGGTCACCGTGCCCGGTGCGGCGGTCGCCGTGAACTCCGAGGGTGCGGTGCCGGGCCCGTCACCGGAGGCCGGCGGGGTCGTCACGTCCACGGCGGGGCCGTCGGGGGAGGAGTTGTCCGCCCCGTCCCGGGCGCGGACCGTGAAGGTGTAGACGGTGTCGGGCCGGAGGCCGCCGAGCGCGGTGCCGCTCGCGCCGGGTTCCGCGGTGTGGATGCGTACACCGCCCTGGTAGACGTCGTACGCGGTCACGCCGGTGTCGTCCGTCGCGGCGGACCAGGACACCCAGGCGGTCCGGGGCCCGGTCGCGCGGGCCGTGGTCGATGCCGGGGCGGTGGGGGCCCGGCGGTCCTCGGCCTTGGCCGCCGGGGTGGTGACGTGCACGGCCGGTCCCGGCTCGGAGAGGTTCCCGGCGGTGTCCCGGGCCCGGACCGTGAACGCGTAGCCGGTCTGCGGGGTCAGGCCCGTGACGTCCACCATGGTCTTCTCGGCCGGGAGTTCGCGCACCAGGCGGCCGGCTTCGAAGACCTGGTATCCGCTCACCCGCTCGCGCTCGGCCACCGCCTCCCACATGACGTGCACGCTGGTGGCGCTGCCCGCCTGGGCGGTGAGCCCGGTGGGGGCGGCCGGGGGTCGGGTGTCGGGTGCGGTGCAGGCCGGCAGGCCGGCCAGGGCCAGGCACAGGGCGAGCGTGGGGGCGGTGCGTCGCACGGTGCCGTCCTCCGCTTCCTCGGAAAGGTCTAGACATGTATGGCATGCGGATCGCGGGCCGGGCAAGATGTCCGACATCATTGCGAGCTATTTGCAATAGCTCTTGAGGAGTGCCGCGCCGTGAGCGGGGCCGGGCTCCTGGCGGTCGGCCACGATCCGGTGCTGCTGGAGCGCTGGTGCGACCGTACGACCCGCTGGAGCGAGATCGCCAAGAACTGATCGTCAAGAACTGATCGTCAAGGACCGGTCGAACGTCACGGACGGTCAACACCCGTTCGGCGGACACGTCGTTCGCCCGAAGGAACCCCTGGCTGCGCCACCATGGCGCCGAGTAAGGAGGTTTCGATGGTGATTTCCCTCTCCGTGGTCGTCCTGCTCCTCGTCCTCGCGTGGATCTTCCTGCGCAGCGGCGGCCTCAAGTTCTCGCACGCGCTCGTCTGCGTGCTGCTCGGCTTCTACCTGGCGAGCAGCAGCATGGCCACGACGATCCACGACGGCCTGACCGCCACCGCGAACGTGGTCGGCAGCCTCAAACCGTAGACCGGCGAAGTCGATCAACCATTGCGCGTTCGTGAATCATCCGGCACCTCCATGGACTCTTCGGGCACGGCGATCTAGCGTCTGGCGGCGGCGCGATGTCAGACACATTGTCAACAAAACTGAAGAGACAGGGAGGAAGCCCGGATGTTCCGAAGAGCGCTGAACTGCGCTGTGGTGCCGGTGGTCGCCGTGTTCACGACGATCTACGGCATCACACCGGCGGGGGCCGACGAGATACCCAAGACCCCCGGCCACCGCCTGGTCAGCCACTACGAGGGCGGCCCCGCCACCGCCGCCCCGCTGCCCGGGGAAGCGCCCCCGCAGCACCCCTTCCTCGCGCCGAACGGCCGCAGCGGCATGCACTCCGACGCGGCCGGCAGCGCCACCTCGCCCTGGTCGGGACCGCTCGGCAAGAACCTCCAGGTCAAGAGCGAGGCCATTGCCGCTCTCGGCGGCGAATGCGCCACCGCCACCTTCGACACCGGCGGCCGGCTCGTCACGGTGTGCGGCACCTTCTCCGGCTTCAAGGTCAAGCTCCTGGAGCCCCGTACGCTCGCCACGCTCGCGGAGTACCAGCTCCCGCAGCGCTCTTCGACGGTCCAGGCGATCACCTCGCTCGACTTCTCGAAGATCTTCAAGGACACCTCGGGCGGCGCCTACTTCTACCTGGACGACCAGGACCGGGCCGTGCTGGCCGACTCCCGCCAGCACATCCTGCGCCTCGCGCACTCCCGGAACCCGGACGGCAGCTGGAAGTTCACGGTCGACAACGACTGGGACCTCACCGGTCACGTCCCGCACGACTGCGTCAGCTGGACCAACCTGTGGCCCAGCGGCACCTGTGACCCCGTCACCTCGGTGATGCCCGACTGGAACGGCCGCATCTGGTGGGTCACCCGCCAGGGCCGGGTCGGCACCGTGGACCCGGCGACCTCGCAGATCCGGGCCATCCAGCTGCCCGGCGAGGAGATCCAGAACTCCTTCTCGGTCGCCGATGACGGTGTCTCCATCGTCAGCGACCACGCGCTGTACAGCTTCCGCGCCGCCGCCGACGGCACCCCCGAGGTGCAGTGGCGCCAGACGTACGACCGCGGCACCGGCACCAAGCCCGGTTCCGTCAACCAGGGTTCGGGAACCACCCCGGACCTCTTCGGCAACGGCTACGTCGCCATCACCGACAACGCCGACGACCGGATGAACGTCCTGGTCTACAAGCGGGGCGTGAACGTGCCCGCGGACCAGCGGCTGGTCTGCAAGGTGCCGGTGTTCGGCTCCGGCGCCTCGACCACTGACAACTCCCTCATCACCTGGGGCAACAGCATCGTCGTCGAGAACAACTACGGCTACGAGAACGTGACGTCGCTGCTCCTCGGCAGGTCGGTCGTCGGCGGCGTCAGCCGCATCGACGTCCGCCCGGACGGCAGCGGCTGCGACACGGTCTGGGAGAGCGCGATCCGCGCTCCCTCCGTCGTCCCCAAGCTCTCCACCGCCAACGGGCTGCTCTACTTCTACGAGAAGCAGCCCAACGTCCTGGGCATCGACGCCTGGTACCTCACCGCGGTCGACTTCCGCACCGGTGAGCGGCGCTGGAGCAAGCTGACCGGCACCGGACCGCTGTACGACAACAACTGGGCCCCGATCACCCTCGGCCCGGACGGCACGGCCTACGTCGGCGTCTTCAACGGCATCGTCTCGGTCCGCGACGGCGGCTGATCCCGCAGGCCGATCCGGCCGGCACGCGACCCGTGCCGGCCGGATCGGCCGCGGGTCGGGGCTTGACCTTGACGCGCGGGTCAGGGGTTAGCGTCACCGCACCCCGCCCGCCCGTGTCTTCAAGGAGCCCGCGCATGCCCACCGCCGCCCTGCCCCGCACCGCCCTCGAAGTCCGCCTCGCCTCGGTGCCCGAAGGCCTGCCCGAACCAAGGCACTTCACCCTGGCCGAGGCCTCGCTCCCCATCCCGGAACCGGGCCAGGTGCTGGTGCGCAACCGACACTTCCTGGTCTTCCCCGGCCTGCGCACCCTCATCGGCGGCCGCATCGAAGGGCTGCCGCTGCCGACACTCGCCGCCGGGGACACCCTCTTCGGCCCCGCGGTGGGCGAGGTGGTCGCCGCGCCGGGCGACGGCACGCTCCGGGCCGGCGACCTCGTGTTCCACATGGCCGGCTGGCGCGACCACGCCCTGCTGCCCGCCGGGCAGGTCACTCCCCTCGACCCCGGACTGCCCACGCCGGTGGCTCACCTGGCCCAGGGATCGGCGCCGTACGGAGCCCTGACCCGCCTCGCCCGGGTCCGCCCGGGCGATGTGGTCCTCGTCTCGGGTGCGGCGGGAGCGGTCGGCACGCTGGCCGGACAGATCGCCCGGCTGCTCGGGGCCGCGAAGGTGATCGGCAGCACCCGGTCGCCACACAAGGCCGACCGGCTCGTACGCGAACTCGGCTACGACCACGTGCTGGTGGAAGGTCCCGGGCAGCGGCCGTTGGCCGACCGGCTGCGCGAAGCCGCACCCGAGGGACTCGACGTCGTCCTGGACTCCGTGGGCGGAGCGCAGCTGTCCGCCGCCCTGGGAGCCGCCCGCCAGGGAGCCCGGGTGGCCCTGGTCGGTGCACTGTCCGGGCAGCTGGCGCCCGGCACGGGCGGCGCCGGCGCGCCGGCCGAGATCGACACCTTCCACCTAGTGATCCGCGGCGTCTCCCTCGCCGGGTACGCCGGCGCGGACCACCCGGGGGTGGAGGCCGAGTGGACCGGTCGCTTCGGCGGCTGGCTGCGGTCCGGTGAGATCCGCTTCCCCTACACGGAGATCGAGGGAATGCGGCGGGCCACGGCCGCGTTGCCGGAATTGATCGCCGGGCGCCATTTCGGCGCGGTCGTCGTGCGGTTGTAGGGGTGGCCCGGAAGGAGGGCGGCGGGTTGCGCATCGGTGACGCGGCAGCGGCGGCTGGGACCACGGCGCGGGCACTGCGCCTGTACGAGGAGCGCGGTCTGCTGCCCCCTCCCGTACGCAGTCCCTCCGGCCAGCGCGTCTACGGTCCCGCCGAGGTGGCCCTGGTCCGCGTCATCCGCGAGCTCCTGGGCCTCGGCCTCACCATCCAGGACCTGCGCACCCGCGCGGACCGGCTTGTGCTGCTCACCCAGGACCCACCGCCCCCGTGCGGCTCCGCCGGCCGGGCCGGGAGCTTCGCCCCCGTCGTCGACCGGCGGATCGCCGCCCTCGATGCCGAGATCGCCCGCCTGACCCGACGGCGGGACGAACTCGCCCGGCTGTCGGTCAGCGGCGCTGCCACTCCTCGGCCAGCAGACGGTAGGAGCGGACCCGGTCCGCGTGGTCGTGCGTGATGGTGGTGATCAGCAACTCGTCCGCCCCGGTGGCCTCCTGGAGCCGCTCCAGGTGATCGGCGACCGTCCGCGCGGACCCCACGAACTGGGTCTCCACCCGATCGGCGACGAGTGCCCGGTCCGCCTCCGACCAGGGCAGTGCGCGCGCCTCGGCCGGGCTGGGGAAGGGGATGGCGCCCTCGGCGGTACGGATGCTGCGTACCCAGGGCGCGTACCCGGTGGCCAGTTCCCTGGCGGTCTCGTCGTCCTCGGCCACGACCACGTCCGCGGACACCGTCAGGTACGGACGGTCCAGCTCCGCCGACGGCTTGAATGCGGCCCGGTAGCCCTCGGCGGCCTCCAACACCGAGGCGGGGCTGACGTGGTAGTTGGCCGCGAACCGCAGCCCGTTCCGGCCCGCAGTCTCCGCGCTGACCCCGCCGCTGCTGCCCAGGATCCACACCTGTACGTCGGCCCCCTCACCCGGAACGGCATGCGCCTCCACCCCCTCCGGGGAGCGGTACTCGCCCCGGAGCAGGGCCAGGACGTCGTCGATCTGCTCGGCGTAGTCCTGCGGCTGGGCACCTGGCAGGTTCAGCAGCTTCTGCTGGAGCGCGACGCGCGGATGGCCGAGGAGGTGGGCGAAGGAGAACCGGGCGGGGATGCGCAGTCCGTTCGGGGCGTACCCGTCCACGACCGGAGTCTGCGGCGGCGCGGGCTCGCCGGATCCGGAACTCGGCGCCGACCGGCCCGCCGAGCGGCCCAGGCCCAGGTCCAGGCGCCCGGGGTGCAGCGCGTCGATCAGGCCGAACTCCTCGACCGTCGACAGCGCGGTGCGGTGTCCGAGCTGCACGGCGCCGGAGCCGAGGCGGATGGTGCTGGTCGCCGAGGCGGTCAGCGCGAGGACCACCGCCGGAGAGGTCCCCGCGACCCCCGGGTTGAGATGGTGCTCGGCGAACCAGTAGCGGGCGTAGCCGAAGCGTTCGGTCTGCCGGGCGAGGTCGATGCTGTGGTGCAGGGCCTCGGCGGCGGTGGAGCCGGACGGGACCGGGACGAGGTCGAGGACCCCGAGGGGAATGCCGGACATGACGGCTCCTTAAAGGTCGGGGAAGTGCGGGTCGGGGATCTCGCGGCGGAGCACCGGCGCGATCTCCGACTGGAAGAGTTCGAGTGAGGCGCGGTGCTCCGTGTGCGTGAGCCCTCCCGGCTCGGCCTGCAGGTGCAGGACGGTGTGGCCGAACTCCTCGTGGTAGCGGTGGACCTTCTCGATCACCTGCTGCGGGCTGCCGATCAGCGCGGAACTGCGTTCGACGAAGTCCTCCAGGGTCGGGAAGACGGGAGCCGCGCCGACTTGTTCGTGGAAGGCGAGGTACCTGGCGAAGGCCGGCCGGTACGCCGACACCGCCTGCTGAGAGGTGGGGGCCGTGTGGAAGCCGGCCGTGCCCGCGCCCACGACCGCGTGCGCCGGATCGTGCCCGTACTGCTCCCAGCGCTCCCGGTAGTGGCGGATCAGCTCGGCGTACGGGCCGATCGGATGGGTGACGTTCGCCGAGAACAGCGGGTCGCCGTAGCGCGCGGCGAGATCGACGGACTCCCGGCTCGTGGCACTGCCGTGCCAGACGCGTACCGCCCGCTGGAACGGCCTGGGCAGCACCTCCGCCCCGGTCAGCGCGGGACGAAAGCGCGGCCGGGCCGTCACCTTGTCCTCGCGCCAGATCCGCCGGAACAGCTCGTAACCCTCCGCGTTGCGCTCCCACTGGTCCTCGGGGGTCACGTCGAACAGCTCGCGCTGGGCCGTGCCGTTGCCCTTGCCGATCATCAGCTCCAGGCGGCCGTCGCTGAGGTGATCGAGCGTCGCGTAGTCCTCGTACGCCCGGACCGGATCGAGCAGGCTCAGCGTGGTGACGGCGGTGAACAGCCGGATCCGGCGGGTCAGCGCCGCGATGTGGGCGAGTACCACCGGCGGCGAGGACGACAGGAACGGCCGCTCGTGGCGCTCGCCCACACCGAACCCGTCGAAACCGAGCTCCTCCGCGAGCAGCGCGGAGGCGACCACCTCGCGGAACCGCTCCCGGGTCGGGGTGGGGGCGCCCGTCACCGGGTCCGAGGAGTCCGTGATCAGGGTGATGGCCAGGAACTTCACGAGGCCGCGGCCCCCCGGACGGCCGGCTCCGCCTTCGGCACGGCCAGCCCGAGGTGGTCGCGCAGGGTGCTGCCCTCGTAGTCGGTGCGGAAGACGCCGCGCTCCTGGAGCAGCGGGACGACGGTGTCCGCGAACACGTCCAGGCCGCCCGGGGTGATGTGCGGGACGAGGATGAAGCCGTCGGCCGCGTCGGCCTGCACCAGGTCGTCGATCTGCCCGGCGACCGTGGAAGCCGAGCCGACGAAGGTCTGGCGGGAGGTGGTGGCGATGACGAGTTCGCGGATGGAGAGGTTCTTGGCCCGGGCCAGCTCGCGCCACTGGCGGGCCGTGGCGAGCGGGTCGGAGAACTGGCGTACGCTCGCCCGCCCGAGGGCGATGGTGTTCTCCCCGACCTCGGGATCGACCTCGGGCAGCGGGCCGTCCGGGTCGTAGGACGACAGGTCCCGGTTCCAGACGTGCTCCAGATACTTGATCGCGGTCTGCCCGCTGACCTGGAGCCGGCGCACCTCGTGGGCGATCTCCTGCGCCTCGGCGTCGGTGTCGCCGAGGACGAAGGTGGCCGCGGGGAGGATCTTCAACTGATGGTGCGTACGACCGTACTTGGCGAGCCGGCCCTTGACGTCGGCGTAGAACGCGCGGCCCTCGTCGAGGGTCCCGTACCGGCCGAAGATCGCGTCGGCACTGGAGGCGGCGAACTCGCGTCCCTCGTCGGAGTCGCCCGCCTGGAAGATCACCGGCCGGCCCTGCGGGCTGCGCGGGACGTTGAACCGGCCTTCGATGTCGAAGTGGCGTCCCCGGTGGCTGAAGGCCCCGGCCCGGGCGTCACGCAGGAAGGTGCCCGATCCGGCGTCGGCGACGATCTCGGTGCCGTCCCACGAGTCGAAGAGCTCGCCGGCCGTGGCCAGGAACTCCTGGGCGCGGGAGTAGCGGTCCTCGCGCGGCAGGAATCCGCCGCGCCGGAAGTTCTCACCGGTGAAGGCGTCCCAGGAGGTGACGACGTTCCAGGCGGCCCGACCGTCGGAGAGGTGGTCGAGCGAGGCGAACTGGCGGGCCACCTCGTACGGCTCGTTGAAGGTGGAGTTGATGGTGCCGGTCAGGCCGAGGCGCTCGGTGACCGCCGCCAGCGCAGCGAGGACCGTAAACGTGTCGGGGCGGCCGACGACATCCAAGTCGTACAGTTTGCCGCCCTGTTCACGGAGTCTGAGCCCCTCGGCGAGGAAGAGGAAGTCGAACTTGGCGCGCTCGGCGGTCCGCGCGAAGTGGACGAACGACTCGAAGTCGATGTGGCTGCCGGCCGCCGGGTCGCTCCACACGGTGGTGTTGTTGACGCCCGGGAAGTGGGCCGCGAGATGGATCCGCTTGAGCGGCTTGGTGCTCATGGTTCGTCCTTCCGGGGTCAGGCGGCGGGCGGGGCGGCGTAGCGGCTCGCGGGACGCTCCAGCCCCAGCAGGCCGCGCAGGCTGTCCGCCCCGTACTCGCGGCGGAAGACTCCGCGCCGCTGAAGCTCGGGCACCACGGCCCGGGTGATGGCGGGCAGGTCGTGGGCGATCACGCCGGGACGCAGCCGGAACCCCGACAGGCCCGCCGCCCGCCACTCCTGGAGCAGGTCCGCGAGCTGCGCCGGGGTACCGGTGAAGGTCGCCGCGTCATCGGAGTACGGGCCTGCGGCGAGCTCGTCGAGCCGGGCCCGGCGGGCGGCGGCCGCCGGGCCGTCCCGGTCCAGGAACACCGCGAGGTCGCCGAAGACGTGCGCGGTGCCGTCCGCCGCCCGCGCGACGGCGGCGGCGGCCTCATCGGCATCACGGGGGGTGACGTACACGAGGTCGGCCGAGCCTCCCAGCACACCGGACGACGCGGTGACCAGGGGCTGTCCCTGCGGCGGGCGAGGGGTGATCGAGGGGCCCCGGACGCTGAAGTGAGGGCCCTCGAAATCGATGTGGTGGAGCTTGTCCCGGTCCACGAAACGGCCGGTGGTCACGTCCCTGATCTCCGCGTCGTCCTCCCAGCTGTCCCACAGCCGCCGGACCACCTCGACATGGTCGGCGGCCTCCCCGGACAACTCGCCGACGGGCACGGGAAATGCGCGACGCCCGAAGTGGCGTGCCTCGTGGGGCAGTCCCGACACCTGCACGAGCAGGCCGGCGCGGCCCCGGCTGACGTAGTCGAGCGTCGCGATCGCCTTGGAGATGTGGAACGGCTCGGTGTGGGTGGCCGTCACGCTCGGGACCAGGCCGATGTGCCGGGTCAGGGGCGCGATCCGGGCGGCGGTGAGCACCGCGTCGAGTCGCCCGCGCACCTGGTCGGTGCGTTCGTCGGGCGCGACGGGGGAGGAGGACTGGAGGGCGAGGCCGTCCTCGAAGGTGACGAAGTCCAGCAGCCCGGCCTCGGCCTCGGCGACGACGTCGGCCCAGTACCGGGCGGTGAACAGCTCCGCCGGCCTGGCGCCCGGCTCGCGCCAGGAAGCCGGATGCCGGCCCGTGCCGTCAAGGGCGACGGCGAGATGCAGTGTGGACACGTCGAATTGAGCCTTCCTGATCGGCCGTACCGAAGTAAATCGATCGGGGCCGTGGAATTGGAGGTCTTCTCGAAAACGCTACGCCCGCACCTCCGGGCCGTTCAATGACACCGGTATTAAAAGAAGTTGGCAGTGTTAAGAGGATTTGGCGGCAGTGTTTCCCGGTGCCCGGACCGCCATGAAGAAGAGCCGGTGGCGCAGGGTGAAGCCGATCGACTCGTAGAGCCGGATCGCGTTCGTGTTGCTCGCGGCGGTGTGCAGGAAGGGGACCTCGCCGCGTTCCCGGATGTCCGCCGCCACGGCGCGGACCAGCCGCGTCGCCAGCCCCCGGTTCCGGTGGTCGGGATGGGTGCAGACCGCGCTGATCTCGGTCCAGCCGGGCGGTCGCAGCCGCTCTCCGGCCATCGCGACGAGCCGGCCCCGGTGGCGGACGCCGAGGTACGTACCCAGCTCGAGGGTGCGGGCCCGGAACGGGCCGGGCCGCGTCAGCTCGATCAGGGCGAGGATCTCCGGCACGTCGGCGGGGCCCAGCCGCACCGCGTCGGGAGCCGGTTCGGCGCGCAGCGAGGTGTCGATCAGCTGGACTCCCGGGATCGCGCCGAGCGTCTCCCAGCCTTCGGGCGGGCTCAGGATCCCGGCGAGCGAGGCGACCTCGCCGTCGCCGACCAGTGCGTGCAGGTCGGCCCAGGAGCGCGGGTCGTCCGGGTCTGCCAGAGCGCTGAAGGGCGAGACGTCCGCCGGGTACCGCGCGGCTCGGCCGCCGCCCGCCGGGTACTCGGCCAGGGCGGCGTGCGCACCGGAGAGCGCCGCCCAGGCCGGGTTGCCCAGCACCCGCGGGGACACCGAGGTGCGCGCGGCCCCGCTCATGAGTTGGTCAGCGGCAGGCCGGGCGGGTTGACCTCCGAGGCCGTGACGGCCTCGTCGGACAGGTTCCAGGCGGTCAGCAGCTTGCGGTACTGGCCGTTGTCGATCAGGTGGTTGATCGCCGCCGCCACCGGCTTGGCCAGCCCGCTGTCCTTCTTGGCGGTCGCCGCGATCAGGCCCTGGAGCGACTCGCCGGCGCCCGAGTAGGAGCCCGCGTTGCGCGTGGGTGCGTTGGTGCCCGCCGTCTGGGTGACGTGGTAGGCGATGGACGGGTTCGGGGCGAAGTTGACGTCGATCTTCCTGCCGCTCAGGGCCAGGTAGGTGCTGTTGGCGTCGGGGTAGTACTTGATGTTGAAGTCCCGGCCCTCGGCCTGGAGCTTCTTCTGCCACTCCAGCAGGATCTTCTCCTGGTTGGTGCCCGAAGCGACCGCGACGTTGCGGCCGGCGAGCCCGCGGAAGTCGCCGCCGAAGGTCCAGGCGTTGTCCTTCAGCACCTCGAAGCCCAGGTTATCCTTCCGGTACGAGGCGAACTCGTACTTCTTCTTGCGCTCCTCGGTGACCGTGACGTTGGTGAAGGCCACGTCGACCTTGCCGCTGTCGATGCCGACGAAGAGGTTCTCCCAGGTGGAGTTCTTCACCACGGGCTTGAGCCCGAGCGTGGCGGCCACGAGTCGGCCGAGGTCGGGCTCCGCGCCGGTGAGCGTCTGCTGGTCGGTGCCGAGGTAGGCCAGCGGCGGGTAGCCCGCGGGCAGCGCGCCGACCCCGATCACCAGCTCGCCGCTTTCGCGGACGGCCGCGGGCAGCTGGGCTCGCAGCGACTCGACGACCGGGACGGACAGCTCGGCCTGCTGCGCGGCGCCGTTGGACGCTCCGCCGATGGTGACCGCGTCGGAGGGCGACCCGCTGGCCTCGGCCTTGCCGCCGCAGGCGGTGAGTCCGGAGGCGAGGGCCACGGTGGCGGTCGCGGCGCCGAGGCCGCGTACGAGTCTGGTGCGCAGGGAGGACTGGCGGTGCATGGCGTTCCTTTACGGGAGTGGGCGGGCGAAATGCGGGGAAGTCAGAGGACCTTGCTCAGGAACTCCCTGGTGCGGGGATGCGCAGGCCGATCCAGCACCCGCTCGGGCGGCCCCTGTTCGACGATGCGGCCCTCGTGGAGGAAGACCACCTCGTCGGCGACCTCGCGGGCGAAGCCGATCTCGTGCGTGACGATCACCAGCGTGGTGCCGCCGTTGGCCAGGTCCTTGATGACGGAGAGCACCTCGCCGACCAGCTCGGGGTCGAGCGCCGAGGTGGGTTCGTCGAAGAGGATCACGCCGGGCCGCAGCGCGAGGGCCCGGGCGATGGCCACCCGCTGCTGCTGGCCGCCGGAGAGCTGTCGGGGGTAGGCGCCGGTCCGGTCCCCGAGCCCGACCCGCTCCAGCAGCTCGCGCGCCAGGGACTCGGCCCGGGGGCGGGGCAGCCTGCCGGTGGCCACCGGGGCGGCGGCGACGTTCTCCAGCGCGGTCAGGTGCGGGAAGAGGTTGAAGTCCTGGAAGACGAAGCCGATCCGGGCGCGCTGGGCGAGGATCGCCCGCTCGCCGAGCTCCTTGAGTCGCGTCCCGTGGCGCTGGACGCCGATCGGGACGCCGCCCACGCTGACGTGACCGGCCTCGGGTCGCTCCAGGTGGTTCATGACCCGGAGCAGCGTGGACTTGCCGGAGCCGGAGCGCCCCAGGATCACGGTGACCGTGCCCGGCCGGACCGTCAGGTTCACCCCGTCCAGGACGTGCTGCCCGCCGAACCACTTGTGCACGTCGTGGACTTCGATCGCGGCGGGCTCGGTTTCGGTGGCGGTGGCCGTGGTCATCGCGCCGTCTCCTTCCGAAAGCGGACCCGCAGCTCGCGCAGGCCCGCCCGGGCCCGCTCCACGGGGGTGGGCGGCAGGGTGCGCAGGGCGCCGCGCGCGTAGTGCCGCTCCACGTAGAACTGGACGACGGAGATCACGCTGGTGAGGATCACGTACCAGGCTGTGGCCACCAACAGCAGCGGCACCACGTCGCCGGAGTAGGTGCTGCCGAGGCTCTGCACGGTGCCGAAGAGGTCGAGCAGGGACACGTAGAAGACCAGCGAGGTGGCCTTGACCAGCCCGATCAACAGGTTCACGTACGCGGGGACGATCGCGCGCAGCGCCTGCGGGAAGACGATCCGGGTGAACTGGTATCGCTTGGGCAGCCCCAGTGCGGCCGCCGCCTCGTGCTGGCCCTGGTCGACGGAGAGCAGGCCCGCCCGGACCACCTCGGCCGCGTACGCCGCTTCGGCCAGGCTCAGTCCGACGACCGCCACGGCCATGTCGGTGGCGAGCCGGGACTCGTCGAAGGTGAAGAAGGCGGGGCCGAAGGGCACCCCGACGCTCAGGGTCGGGTAGAGCGCGCTGAAGTTGTAGAGGAAGAGCAGGACGACGATCAGCGGCACGGAACGGAACAGCCAGATGTACGTCCAGCTCACCGACCGCAGCACCGGGTTGGACGAGAGCCTGCCGAGGGCGAGGAGCACCCCGCCGACCAGGCCCAGGACCGCGCTGTACGCGGCCACTTGGAGGGTGACGAGCAGCCCGTCCAGGACGACCGGCCGCACCACCCAGTAGGCGAACCGGTCCCATTGGTAGAAGGGGTTGGTGACCAGCCCGTGGCCGACCTGGGCGAGCAGCACCAGCACGACGGCGGTGGCGATCCACCGCCCGGGCCGGCGGAGCGGGAGGACCCGCTCGGCCGGCCCGGGCGGTTCGGCGGACCGGCCGGGCGGCGCGGCGAGGGCGAGTGATTCGGTCAAGGACGCTCCAGCAGCTTCGGATTCGGCAAGGCGAATCATCGAAAAGCAGCCGTCATGCCGGACAGGGGAGGCCGCTGATTTCGTTTTCTGCCGGGTAAAGTAGGCAGCCCCGAGAAGGGCTGTCAACGTCCTCGATATCGATATCCGTGCGGGCTTACGGCAACTTCATCCGCCGTACACAAAACGCCGCTTGGCGAAATGAAACAGGGGTCGCGTTCACAACCAGGGCAGCTCTTCCGCGGCGTAACGGTAGGCACGGAACACGGAGTTCTGGGCGCCGGCCGAAGACTCCAGGCCCACGCCCTCGCCGAAGGACCGGAACTGCGGGACCACGAATTCCCAGACCACTTCGCCGCCGGGGGTCACCTCGAA
Organism: Streptomyces sp. NPDC059874; assembly: GCF_042731135.1. Classification (NCBI taxonomy): domain Bacteria; kingdom Bacillati; phylum Actinomycetota; class Actinomycetes; order Kitasatosporales; family Streptomycetaceae; genus Streptomyces; species Streptomyces sp. NPDC059874. The sequence continues at coordinate 100,763 of NZ_JBHWJY010000015.1, read as the reverse complement.
GAGCCGGCCGAAGGAGCCCTCGGCGATGAAGGTGTTGCCGTTCGGCAGACGCTGCGCGCTGGACATGTACGGGCTGTAGAAGTTCTGCGGCGGGTTGTCCTCGTAGGACCACACCAGCTCTCCCGTGCGCGGGTCGAGCTCCAGCACCCGCGAGTACGGCACCGAAGTGGTGTCGCGGTAGCTGCCGTTGTCGAAGACCAGGATGTTGCCGCCGGGCAGCTCGTGCGGGTGGTGCTGCTGCGCCAGCACGTCGGGGCCGAAGCGCCAGCGGACGGAGCCGTCGGCTCGGTCGATGGCCACGGTGCTGGACGCACTGCGGAAGCCGACCACGATCGAGCCGTCGGCGAGCTCGTTGACGGTGTTGGCCATCGGCCAGTGCTCGCGGGCGAAGTGCCGGTCGAGGGGGAACTCCTCGGGGTCGAGGTGGTCGATGGCGGCCCAACGCCACACCGGCTCCCCGTCCCAGGTCAGCTCGTACACCACGTCCCCGTAGATCACCCCGCCCGGAGCCTCGGAGCCGGGGATGCCGCCGCGGATCCGGGCCGCGTCGGCCGGGGTCAGGGGCTCGACGACGGTGACGATCAGGTTGCCGTTGCGGAGCACCGAGGCGTCGTGGTGGTGGAAGGGGTGCCGGGCCTCGCGCAGGACCGTGGAGTCCGGGGCCAACTCCTGGAAGATGCCGCCGTGGTAGACCTCCCAGATCGGGAAGAGGGTGGGGCCGCTGGTGTCCTTGGCCGCGTAGAAGAGGTTGCCGCCCGGAAGGAGCTGGGCCTGGCGGCCGGGCGGGTGCGGGGAGTTCCAGGTGTGGGCGGTGCGGCCCTCGATGTCGACGAGGTGGATCTCGCCGGCGCCGGTGATCGGCGTGTAGAGGGTGTAGCCGCCGTAGCTGCGGGCGGGGTCGTGGGCGATGAGGCCGACGCCGCGGCGGCGCAGGGTGTTCTGGTCGACGGTCATGAGGATCTCCTGATGGGTTTTCAGCGAACGGTGACGGCGGACGGGTCGACGGCCGTCAGGGGGCCGGGGTCGAGGAAGGCGAGCAGGGCGGCGCGGTCTGCGGCGCCCGGCAGGCCCTGGGCGGCCTTGGCCCAGGCGGCCTCCTCCTCCAACTGCGCGAGCAGCTCGGGCGAGAGGGTGGCGCCGTAGGTGTAGCGGGGCTGGAAGGCGTCGACGTAACCGGTCTGGAGCACACCCTTGGACTGCGCGAGCACGGCCTTGCGCGCGCCCGCCGGGTCGGCGTCGCCCTCTCGCTGCGCGCGCAGCAGTACGCGGAGCACCGCGGCCGTGCTCTCCTCGCTCGCCGAGGGTCCGGCGACGAGGAGGGTCCTGGCGGTGTACCCGGTGAAGGGGATCTCGGCGTAGCCGGTGCCCAGGGCGGTGCGCGCGGCGTCGTAGAAGCCGGGGAAGGTGACCCCGGCGTCGATGTCCCCGCGGGCCAGGGCCGAAGGGACCTGGTTCGGGGCGAGGTTGACCACCGTCACGTCGGCGGCCGTCAGCTGAGCCGAGGCGAGCATCCGCGACAGCGCGTACTCGACGTTCGTGCCCTGCGGGACGCCGACCTTGCGCCCCTTGAGCGCGGCGAAGCCGGAGATGCCGCGGTCGGCCCGGGTCAGCAGCCGCCAGTCGGAGAACCGGGACAGGTCGGCGACGATCCGCAGCTCGCGCCCGCCCAGCGCGGCCGTCACGGCGGGCAGGTCACCGACGACGCCGAGCTGCGCCTGCCCGCCGAGCACGGCGTTCAGCGCGTCCCGGCCGGTGGGATGCGTGGTGACGGCCGCGGTGATGCCCTCGGCGGACCACAGGGCGTGCTCCTGGGCGAGGTAGACGGGGGCGCCGCCGAGATGGTCGCTCGCCGAGATGGCGACGGCGGGGCGAGCGCCGCCCGCCGGGGCGGACGGGGATCCGGCGCAGGCGGTGGCCAGCGTGCCGAGCAGGGCCGCCAGCAGTGCGACGGCCAGGGCACGAGGTCGGGGTCGGGGTCGGGGTCTGTGCATGGGGAAGGTCCTCTTGTGGGTCAGGGGTGTCATTCGGAGCCGAGGTGACGGGCGATCAGCGAACGGAGGTCCGGATCGGGAGGCCCGGCGGGCACGGGGTGGTCGGCGAGCACGCGGCCGGGCGCGCCGCCGAGGACGATCACCCGCTCGGCGAGGGTCAGGGCCTCGTCGATGTCGTGCGTGACGAACAGGACGGTGGTGCCGGTGCGCCGCCACAACTCCCGCAGCAGGGCCTGCATCCGGGTCCGGGTCAGCGCGTCCAGCGCCCCGAACGGCTCGTCCATCAGCAGGACTTCCGGCTCGGCGGCCAGGGCGCGGGCCAGTGCCACGCGCTGGCGCATGCCGCCCGACAGTTCGGCCGGGTACTTCTCCGCGCCCTCCGCCAGCCCCACCTCGGCCAGCGCGGCGAGCGCTCGACGTCGACGTTCCGCGCGCGGCAGGCCGAGCCGCTTGAGGGCGAACTCGACGTTCCCGCGGGCCGTGCGCCAGGGGAAGAGCGCGTAGTGCTGGAAGACCACACCCCGCTCCGGGCCCGGCCCCGACACCGGCGCGGAGCCGGCCGTCACCAGGCCGCCCGCGGGCCGTACGAAGCCGGCGATCGTGTTCAGCACCGTGGACTTGCCGCAGCCGCTGGGACCCAGCAGGGCCGTGAACGACCCCGCGGGGAACTCCAGGTCGGTGCGCTCCAGCACCGGGGCGGCCCCGTAGCCGACCGACAGCCCCTCCAGGCGTACGTCGAGGCTCATGACTCGCTCCAGTGCGCGAACCGGCGGCCCACCGCGGCCAGGACGAGGTCGACGGCCACCCCGAGCAGCCCGAGGACGAGCAGCCCCGCGAACATCCGGTCCACCCGCAGGAACTGGCCGTCGACCTGGAGCCGGTACGCCAATCCGCTGTCCGCGCCGCCCAGTTCCGCCGCGACCAGGGCGAGCAGCGCCACCGAGGCCCCGTACCGCAGCGCCGCGAGCAGGGCGGGCGCGGCGGCGGGCAGCAGCACCTCGGTGAACCGCCGGTGCAGCGGCGCCCCCAGCGACCTGGCCGCCCGCAGGTGGGAGACGGGCACGCGGGACACCCCGTCGTGCACGTACAGCCATACGGCGAGGAGCACCGCGTACGCGATCAGCAGGCGTTTGGCGCTCTCGCCGATGCCGAACCAGGCGGTGGCCAGCGGCACCAGCGCGATGGCCGGGATCGGGCGGAGGAAGGACACCACCGGGGTCACGGCGGCGGACAGCCACGGCAGGCTGCCGGTGGCGAAGCCGAGCGCGCTGCCGACGGCCGCGCCCAGGGCGAAACCCTGACCCGCCCGGGCCAGGCTGGCACCGAGGTCGGAGGCCAGGACCCCGCTGTCGGCACTGTCCACGAGCGCGGCCAGGGTCTGCGCGGGCGTGGGCAGCAGCCCCGGAGCCACCGCGCCGGACCGGGCGAGCAGGTACCACAGGGCGAGTACGGCACCGGCCGCGCCCAGGGCCGGGCCGAGTCGGCCGAGGGCCCGGCCGGGCGGTGAGGGGGTGGCGTACACGGGGCGGCTCCTCGGTCGATGGCGCGCAGCCCCGGGCGGACGGCCTCAGGGCATTCATAAGTGAGGTCAATAATTGACCACGTTTATGAAGGGCGTGTTGCGGGCGTACGAAACCTCCCGGAGCCACCCGGCCCGGGATCCGCCATGAGGTACGTTCACCTGCGTGTCTCGCCCCGAACCCACGCCCGAAGCCATCGAGGTCGGACGGGTGATCCGCGGCTGCCGCAAACAACGCGGCGTCTCCATGGCCGCGCTCGCCGCCCGATCGGGACTCTCCCAGCCCTTCCTCAGCCAGTTGGAACGCGGACTCGCCACGCCCAGCCTCAGCTCGATCTACCGGATCGCCGAGGCCCTGGACGTCACCCCGGGCACCTTCCTGCGGCCGCCGGACCGCCCCGGCGCGGTCAGCCACGAGGCCGACCCGCAGGTGATCCGGGTCAACGAGGCCGCGGGGCAGATCGCCCAGGTGCTCATCCCCGGCGGGCGCAGCTCCCTGATGGAGGCGTACGAGCACCACTTCGAGCCCGGCCAGGGCGAGCGCGGCTGGTTCGAACACCCCGGAGAGGACTTCCTCTACGTCCTGGCGGGCGAGATCGTCCTGGAGGTCGAGGGCGAGGACCCGCTCACCCTGCGCGCCGGCCAGAGCGCCCACCACAGGGGCGAAGTCCCGCACCGCTGCCGCCTGTCGGGCCCGGAACCCGCCCGCACCCTCCTGGTCATCGTCAATGCCTAGGGGGTGTCCGTCGCCCTAGTTCCGCCCCGCAGGGTCCGGGTGATGGCCGCCAGTCGGGATCCGACGTCCGGGTCCCACAGGCGGACCGTGCCGTCGGTGCTGCTGGAGGCCACCGTGCGCCCGTCCGGGGAGAACACCACGCCCCAGACCGCGTTCGTATGACCCGACAGCGCGGCCACCGGCCGGCGGTCGGCGACGTCCCACAGGCGCACCGTACGGTCGTTGCCGCTACTGGCGAGGGTGCGGCCGTCGGGTGAGAACGCGATGCCCCGGGCCGAACCGGTGTGGCCGGTCAGCGCCGTCTCGAAGCGGTGGCGGCGGGCGTCCCACAGTCGTACGGTCCCGTCGTTGCCGCTGCTGGCGAGGGTGCCCCCGTCGGGGCTGAAGGCCACCCCGCGCACCGCACCCGTATGGCCGGTCAGGGTCGCCGTCGCGCGGCGCCCGGCGACGTCCCACAGCCTCACCGTCAGATCGTCGCCGGCGCTCGCCAGGGTGCGCCCGTCCGGGCTGAACACCACGTCGTTGGCGAAGTCCGTGTGGCCGGTGAGGACGGCCGACCGGCGGTGCCCCGCGGTGTCCCACAGGCGGATCGTGCCGTCGGATCCGGCCGAGGCCAGGGTCCGCCCGTCGGGGGAGAAGGCCACCGAGAACACCGTCCCGACGTGGCCCGCGAGGGTGGCCGAGAGGCCGCGCGCGGCGACGTCCCACAGCCGGATCGTGCCGTCGGACCCGGCCGAGGCCAGCGTGCGCCCGTCGGGGGAGAACGCCACCGAGAACACCGTCTCGCCGTGTCCTTCGAAGGTGGCCAGGACCCTGCGCCCGGCCACGTCCCACAGCCGCACCGCGCGGTCCGCCTCCGCGGTGGCGAGCAGCTTCCCGTCCGGGCTGTACGCCGCGTGCCAGATCTCCGTGAACGGCCGCGGGGCCAGCACCGCGCCGCGCAGGTCCCACAGCACCACCGACTGGTCGAACCCGGCCGTGGCCAGCACCGCGCCGGCGGCGTCCACGGCCACCCCGAGCACGTAGTCGGTGTGCCCGGCCAGCGTCGCCGCCAGCCGGCCGCTGCCCACGTCCCACAGCCGGGTCGCGCCGTCGCCCCCCGCGCTGACCACCATCGTCCCGTCCGGGGTGTACGCGACCCCGTTGACGTCGTCGCTGTTCCCGGTCAGCGTCGCGGTCGTCCGGCGGCCCGCCACGTCCCACAGCCGTACGGTCCGGTCGACGCCGCCACTGGCGACCGACCGGCCGTCCGGGGCGAAGGCCGCGCCCAGCACCTCGTCGGTGTGCCCGGCGAGGACGGCGAGCGGGCGGGCCCCGACCGGATCCCACAGCCGTACGGTCCTGTCCGCGCCGGCCGAGACGAGCGTCCGGCCGTCCGGGGCGTACGCGAGGGCGTTGACCCGCCCGGTGTGGCCCGCCAGTTCGGCCACGGCGTGCTGTTCCCCGGCCGGGCCGCCCGCCGCCTCCCACAGCCGGATCGTCCCGTCCGGGTCCGCGATCGCCAGCGTCCGGCCGTCGGGCGCGAAGGCGACGGCCCGGGCACCGGCCGTGCTCGCGGGAAGCAGCGCCTTCGGACGCCGCCCGGCGATGTCCCACAATTGGGCCGGGCCGTCCGTTGAAGCGGCCGCGAGGGTGCGGCCGTCGGGGCTGAAGGCCATCGCGCGGACCCGTCCCGGCATGGTGAAGGCCGCGAGGGTCCGGTGCTCGGCCGTCCGCCGCAGCCGCACCTTCCCGTCGTTCCCGCCCGAGGCCAGGGTCTTGCCGTCGGGCGCGAACGCCACCGCGTTGACGGGCCCGCCGTTCCCGCCGAGCCGGGCGATGAACGGCTGGGACTGGGTGCTCAGCAGGGCGCCGCGGGCCTCGCTCGTCGGCGCGGCCCGATAGGCCTCTTCGGCGAGCCGCATCGACGCCTCCGGCTGGCCCGCCGCCAGTGCCGCCGACTGCAGGGCGAGCGCCCGCGACCGGGCCACGCGCTCCTGACCCAGCGCGCCCGCCCGCTGCTGGTACGCCAGCCCGCCCGCGCCCACGGCGAGGACCAGCAGGACGACGAGCGTGGCCAGCATCCGCTGGCGCAGCCGCACCTGACGGCCGGCCTGCCGCCGCCGGGCCTCCTCGGCCGCCTGACTGGCCCGCAGGAAGGCCTCCTCCAGGGGGCCGAGGCGGCTGCGCCCGTCGAGCTCGTCGGCCCAGGCGCGGGCGTTGTCCAGCCGGGTACCGCGGTGGAGCGCCGACGGGTCGCGCCCCTCGCGCTCCCATTCGGCGGCGGCGAGGGCCAGTTGCTGGTGGATCAGCAGCCCGGCCCGGTCGGCCCGGATCCAGCCGCGCAGCCGCGGCCAGGCGTGCAGCAGGGCCTCGTGGGTGATCTCCACGGTGTCGCTGTCCATGGTGATCAGACGGGCCCGTACGAAACTGTCGAGCGCGGCCGCCGTCCGGTCGGGCCCGGCCGGACGCGCCGCCAACAGCTCGCTCCGGCTCATCCGGCGCCGCGTCACCCCCGCGCCGTCGGCCCCGTCGACCACGTGGACGAGCCGCACAAGCACCCGGCGCACGGTCCGCTGCTCCGCCGGGTACAGGCGGGCGAAGACGTCCTCGGCCGTGCGCGCGACCGCCCCCCTGATTCCGCCGGTCCGCTCGTATCCGGCGACGGTCAGCGTGTCCCCCTCCCGCTGCCGCCAGGTGGCCATCAGCGCGTGGGAGACCAGGGGGAGGGCGCCGGAGGGAATCCGGTCCGGCGGATCGCCCTGCAGGCCGGCATCGCGCAGCAGCAGGGGGACCAGGCCCGGTTCGAGGGCGAGCCCGGCGCGCTCCGCCGGACACGTGATCGATTCCCGCAGCTCGGCCAGGGACATGGGCGGCAGGACGAACAGGCCCTCGGCGAACACCGGGGCCAGTTCCGGAAGGTCCAGACAGTTCCCCGAGAAGTCGGCCCGAACGCCGAGCACGACGACGGCCGGGTCGTGCGCGTCCCCGCCGTCCGCCGGGCGGGCGACGGACAGGGCCCGCAGCACCCGTACGAAGGCGCGCCGCTCGTCCTCGTCGGAGCAGAGGGTGAACAGTTCCTCGAACTGATCGACGATCAGCACCGGACGCGGTGGCGGGGCCGGGCGGTCCCGCGGGTCGGTGGGGCAGTCGCCCGACAGCCGGTGGACGACATCGAGCAGGACCTCCGGACGGGCTCGCAACTCCCGTACGGTGAGGCCGAGATCGCTGCCCAGCACCTTCGCGGTGCGGTCCAGCAGCTCCTCCAGCGGCTGCGCCGTGGGAGTGAACCGCACCACCGGCCAGGCGTCGGCGCCGGCCATCGGGAAGCCGCCCGGGCGGCGCAGGGCCGCCACGAGACCGGCGTTCAGCAGGGACGACTTGCCGGCGCCCGAGGGCGCGACCAGCAGCAGCGGGCCGCTGCCGATCCGTTCGAAAACGCGCTCGACCAACTCGGCCGTGGCCCGCTCCCGGCCGAAGAACCAGCCGGCTTCCCGGACGGTGAAGGCCGGCAGGCCGCGGTAGGGACACTCACCGGCATCGGCCGCGTGATCGGCAGGTGGTTCGGCCGCCGGCACCATGCGCAGGAGTTCGCCCCCCGCCCCCAGCACCTCGTCGCAGAGGCGCGCCACGTCGGGGGTCGCGGGCTTCGAGCCGGTCTCGATCTTGCTCAGGTAGCCCTTGCTGTAATGCGTCTGCCGCGCCAGATCGGCCAGCGACAGCCCCCGTTGCACACGCAGACGCCGCAACCGCGCGGGAAAGGGCAGGTCGGCGTCTTCGGTGTGGTCGGATTCGAGCTGGTGATCGGTCTTCCGGCGGTGGTCCGGATCCCCCACGACACCCCCATGGCAATGCGCGCCGAGGCAGCGGTACGGCACTGCCCAGGCTACAGCGGGGGTCTGACGGAGGACCGGCTCTTCGCGCCGGTATGACCAGAACAGGAGCGTCCGGAGCCGTTTCGGGTACGGTCTCCGGACGCGGTCCCGTGGGGGCGGTGCTACCGGTTGAGGCGGATCGAGTTGATGGGCGTCAGGTCGGCGTAGACGCCGGTCTTGGCGGCGATGGGATTGCCACAGCCGGCCCCGTTGTAGCCGGTGCACAGGTTTGCGGTCGCACCGCCGTACTGGTTGTTGAGGACCCAGTGGTTCCCGTACTGGCCGTTCAGGTTGTGCGCCCCGTAGCTGTAGAAGACGTGGGTCGGCTTTACGGCGGGATTCTGGTTCTGCGGATAGATGCAGACGGCTCCGTCCGGGCAGCCGGCCCACGAGTCGGCGGGCTTGGCCTGAACCGTACCGCTGAGCGCGATCACGGCTACGGTGGCGGTCGCGAGCGCGGCGGCGCCGCGGAACAGCTTGCGCATGTGTTTCCCCTCGGGTCTTGCTCCGGGTGTTGCTTCGTGCGGTCCCCTCCAGCGTGTGGCCGGCTCCGCCCCGGGGTCGACGGGTTTCCCGTTGCCCGTATCGAGCCGCCCCGGGAAACCCCCGCCGACCAGCACGATTTCGAGGCGGCGGTCAACGGTGGGTGGCCGCCACTCCGATGGACCTCAAAATGAAGCCGTTTGCCGGCGGGATGTATCCATCCGCTTACCCGGTGTGGCGGGCGGCGGTGATCGCCCATAGCTTCGGCAACGTGACGAACCGACAGCTCAAGTGCCTCACATGCATCACAGTCGTCATGGCCGCAGGTCTCGGCGTCGCCGCGCCACCCGCCGCCGCGGCCGGACACACGGTGCATCCGGGCCAATCGATCCAGGCGGCGGTCGACGCCGCGAAGCCGGGGGACAGTATCACCGTCATGCCCGGCACCTATCGGGAGAACGTGCTGATCACCAAGCGGCTGACGCTGCGCGGGTGGGGGCGGCAGACGGTGATCATGCCGCCGGAGGTCGCGGCACCGGCCGCACCGCCCGCGCCTCCGGCGCCCGCTGCCCCGGCCGGCCCGGCCGCACCCGCAGCCCCGGCCGGCCCGGCCGCGCCAGCAGCGCCGGCCGGGCCCGCCACGCCGGCCGTGGCGCCGCCCGCCCGGGTCGGGGCCGTGTGTTCGCAGGCCGACACCGGTATCTGTGTCATGGGGACGGCGGAGAAGACCGTCGACCGGGTGAGCATCCGCTCGCTGACCGTCTCCGGCTTCAAGCGCAACGGCATCTGGGCCTCCCGCACCGACCGGCTCAGCGTCGAGCAGGTGATCTCCGAGAAGAACGGCACCTGGGGCATCGCCCAGGAGAGGTCCACCCGCGGGGTGTTCCGGGGCAACATCGCCCGGGACAACGTGGAGTCCGGCATCTTCATCGCCAACACCGTCGACCGGGAGGGCGGCGCCACCGACACCCTCGGGGCCGTCGTCCGGGACAACACCCTGACCGGGAACCGGATCGGAGTGACGGTCAGGCGGGTACGGAACCTCACCGTCAACGACAACACCCTCACCGGAAACTGCGGCGGCGTGTTCGTCGTCGGCGACGAGGGCATCCCGGGCGCCGGGGACATGACCATCCGCGGCAACCGGATCCACGCGAACAACAAGTTCTGCAAGGGCAACACCCGCCTCCCCGACATCCAGGGCGTGGGCATCGTCCTCACCGGCGCCGAGGAGACGGTCATCCGTTCGAACTCCATCCGTGACAACGTCGGCTCCTCGCCGCTGTCGGGCGGAATCCTGCTGTTCAAGAGCTTCGTGGGCGCCAAGAACAGCGACAACGTCATCAAGGACAACGTGGTACGCGGCAACATGCCCGCCGACCTCGCCAACCAGGGCATCGGGACCGGCAACAAGTTCGTCGGCAACCGCTGTAGGACGTCCGTACCCGCCGGGATGTGCTGACCCGTGTTCCCCGCCACCAGGAGAAACGAGACCGTATGACCACGGTGAGCCCGATCCCCACCCCGACCCCCGCCCAGCTCCCCACCCCCCAGCCGGCCATGCGGCTGCGCGAGCTCGTCTTCGGCGCGGCCTGCGCCGCGGCCGTCCGGGCGGCGGCCCGCCTGGGCGTGGCCGACGTGCTCGGGGAATCGCCCGCCACAGCCGAGGAGCTCGCGACGGCGATCGGGTCCGAGCCCCGGCCGCTCAGCAGGCTGCTGCGCGCACTGTCCTGCTACGGGATCTTCGCGGAGACCGAGGAGGGCACGTACGTCCACACGGAGATGTCGAGGCTGCTCCGCGAGGACGATCCGCACAGCCTGCGCTACATCTCCCTGTGGTGCACCGAGCCCTGGACCTGGCAGGCCTGGCCGCGCCTCGACGACGCGGTGCGATCCGGCGGCAGCGTCTTCCAGGACCTGTACGGCAAGGGGTTCTTCGACTACCTGCACCAGGACGCGCACGAGTCGGCCCACGTCTTCAACCGGGCCATGACCACCTCCAGCGTGCAGTCGGCGCTGGACGTCGCGGAACTCCTCGACCTCACCGGCGTCTCCATGGTCGCCGACATCGGCGGCGGCCAGGGCCACGTGCTGGCGAGCCTGCTGGAGAAGCACCCGGCCGTCCGGGGCACCCTGCTCGACCTGCCGGACGTGGCGGCGAAGGCGGATCCGAGGCTGCGGGAGGGCGGAGCGCTGGCCGGGCGCGCCGACATCCTCCCGGGGGACTGCCGCGAGGCCGTGCCGGTCGAGGCCGACCTGTACATCATCAAGAACATCCTGGAGTGGGACGACGACAGCACCCGAAGGACCCTGCGGAACGTGAGGGCGGCGGCCCGACCCGGAGCCCGCGTCGTCGTGATCGAGAACCTCGTCGACGACACCCCGTCGATGAAGTTCACCACGGCCATGGACCTGCTCCTGCTGCTCAACGTCGGCGGGGCGAAACACACCGAGCAGAGCCTGCGCACGCGCATGGCGGACGCGGGCCTGCGGGTCGACTCGGTCCGCCCGGTCAACGCGTTCCTGCACGCATTCGAGTCCACCGTGCCCGGATGAGCGCCCGAAAACGCCCCGAGACCGGCGCGGGGCCGGTCTCGGGGGCCGTCGGTGCGGGCGGCCGGTCAAGTACCGGTCATCAGAGCGCCGTTGACGAGGTCGAGGAACTCCTGCGGCGACTTGCACCGGTCCGCGTCGGGCGGCAGGGGCCGGCTGCGGCTGTTCTCCAGTTCGCCGACGATGCCCAGCAGGCCCAGGGAGTCCAGGCCCCACTCGTCGAATCCGGAGTCGGGGCGGCTCGCCATGTCGCGGGCGTCGACGGTGACGCCGGCGCCCTTCTTCATCAGGGCGGCCAGTTCTTCCATGGTCAGTCGATCGGTCATGACGGACAACTCCTCAGGCTCGGACCGGCCGGCGCCGGTCGGTGATCAGGCGCATTTCGGAGCGCGCGAGGAAGCGTGAGATCTCCTGGTCGGTGGTGGGGACCCCGTCCTTGGCACTGTCGAGCAGCCGGGCCAGCACGGCCGCCTTGTGGCCGCCCTCGACGCCGAGGGCCAGGGCCGGCCGGGCGTCGAGCGGGCCGCGCGCGTCCAGGAGCCGGACGACGACGTCGTCGCGCTGGAAGACGGTGCTCGCCTGGACGGGGCTCGTCGGATCGTCCACGGTCGCCTCGTCCTGGTGCGCGAGCAGTCGGGCGAGTGCCATGCCGCAGCCGTCCTTCGCGGGGTAGAAGAGCGCGTGCCGCCGCAGGTCGGTGCCGTCGCTCCGGCCCGCCGCCACGTGGTGGACGGCCGGGAGGGCCGCCCGGGTGAAGAACGTCCGGGCCGACCCCGGGTCGCCGAGGTCCCGGTCCACCTCCAGGTACGGGTTGATGGCCTCCTCCAGCGCCCTCACCTCGGGCTGCATGGCCACATGGCGCAGTGCCGCGAGCAGGTCGCCCTCCACCTCGATGGCCCGCACGACGCGGTTGCCGTGCATGAAGAGGGAGGTGCGGCGCAGCCGGGTGCTCTCGTCGACCCGGGCCTGCGGGGAGGCGTACGCGGCCAGCAGTTCGGCGACCACGGGCTCGCTGCCCGGTTTGACGGTGAAGGTGAGGGCGTGGCGCACCACGCCGTCACCGCGCCGCGGCGCGGGGGAGACCGGGGGAGCGGAGTCCTTGCCGGCCGCGTGCATGACGCTGAACCGGAGCGAGCGGGTGTCCCGTACGCAGCCGTGCAGCGGCTGCACCGACGCGAGGTGCTCCTCGCTGTTGACCCAGGCGAGGAAGCGCGGTGCGCTCTCCCACTCGCTGGTGATCAGCCACTGCGAGGGGTTCTCGATCGACTGGCACAGCTCGTCGCTGATGTGCCCGGGGACGGAGGACACCTGCTTGCGCAGGTGTTCGTACACCTCCAGGAACCGGTTCTGAGCGCCGTCGTACAGATCCAGCAGCAGCACGACCCGAAGTTTCGAGCCGTCGAAGGCGGACTGGGATATCCGTTCCGACAAAGTTGTCATCGTTCACACTCCTTCGGGACGTCGCGGTCGCCACGGGCGGCGCCACCCGAACCGATCGTTGTCCCGCAAACCCACCGGCGCGAGAGGGGAGAACCATGCGGGTGAACGGGCGAACGAACGGTCCTCGGGCAGGGCATTGGTGAGCCATGAAGGAAAATGTCGACCTCCGCGTCCCGGTCCTCATCGTGGGCGGCTCGCTGGTGGGCCTGTGCACTTCGCTGTTCCTCGGCCGGCACGGCATTGGGCACGTGCTCGTCGAGAAGCACGCGGGCACGTCGATGCATCCGCGCGGACGCGGCATCAACGTACGGACCATGGAGCTGTTCCGGGTCGCGGGCGTCGAGGACCGGATCCGGGCGGCCGCGAGCGTCCTGGCGGACAACCACGGCATCCTGCAGGGCGGCTCGCTGACCGGCGACGACCAGGAATGGCTGTTCGAGGAGATCGACCCCGGCGGCGCGCTGGCCCGCTTCAGTCCGGCGGCCTGGTGCCTGTGCAGCCAGAACGACATCGAGCCGGTGCTGATGTCCGTGACCCCCTCGCTGGGGGCCGACCTGAGGTTCTCCACCGAGCTCCTCTCCTTCGACCAGGACGCGACGGGGGTGACCGCCGTCCTGAAGAGCCTGGACACCGGGGAGCACACCACGGTGCGCGCGGACTACCTCGTCGCCGCCGACGGCCCGCGCAGCCCCGTTCGGGAGGAGCTCCGCATCGGGCAGACCGGTCCCGGCGACCTGTTCCACAACGTGAGCATCACCTTCCGGTCCCGCGGCCTCCGGGACGTGGTCGGCGACCGGCGCTTCATCGTCTGCTACCTGACCAAGCCCGACGCGGACGGCGCCCTGCTGCCCGTGGACAACGGCGAGCGGTGGGTCTTCCACGCGCCGTGGCACCGCGACCGGGGCGAAACGCTGGAGGACTTCACCGACGAACGCTGTGTCGATCACATCCGGCGGGCCGTCGGCGCGCCCGACCTGGACGTGGACATCACCGGGAAGGCCCCGTGGCACGCCGCCGAGCGGGTCGCCGAGAGGTACGCGGTCGGACGGGTCTTCCTCGCCGGTGACTCCGCCCACGAGATGTCCCCCACCGGCGCGTTCGGCTCGAACACCGGCATCCAGGACGCCCACAACCTGGCCTGGAAGATCGCCGCGGTGTTGAAGGGCTCGGCGGGACCGAGGCTGTTGGAGAGCTACGAGGACGAGCGGCTGCCGGTGGCGCGGGCGACGGCCGAGCGCGCCTCGGCCCGCTCCGCGGAGCACAACCATCCGGGATACGAGCCCGACCCCTCCACCGTCGCACCCGGCGGACGGCAGGGTGGGGTGCTCACGGTGGCCATGGGCTACCGCTACCACCGGGGCGCGGTCCTGGGCGCGGACCAGGACCACCCCGTCGTCCCCGAGCGGATGCGGCCGGCCGGCGATCCGGGCACCAGGGCGCCGCACATGTGGCTGCGACGCGGCTGTGCGCGGGCGGAGCCGGGGTCGGTGTCCGTGTCGACCGTGGACCTCTACGAACGGTCCTTCGTGCTGCTCAGCTCCGAGGGCACGCCGTGGCGGGACGCGGCCCGGTCCGTCGCCGGGCAGTTGGGCGTGGACCTGGTCGCCTACGCGATCGGCAGCGGGCCCGAGGCCGACCTGTCCCCGGAGGAGGGCGCCGACTGGGCGCAGGCGCACGGCACCACCCCGGCCGGGGCCGTCCTCGTACGGCCCGACGGATTCGTGGCGTGGCGGTGGCCGCGGGCCGCGGAGGACCCGGAGGCGGTCCTCCACGAGGTGCTGACCACCCTGCTCCACCGGTCCTGAGGCGCGGGCCGGCGGATCGCCTCGACCGGCCCGGAGATGTCCGGCGGGAGCGGGCTCCCATGTCGCCGGCGCTCAGCCGTCGTGGCTGACCAGGGCGGCCACGTGCTCGGTCATCGTGTCGAGGATCTCCGCCGCGGCCTTGTCGTCGCCGAGCACGAGGAAGTTCAAGGTCAGCCCGTCCGTCATGGCCACCAGGTAGCGGGCCAGCGCCGGCAACGGGATGCGCAGCTCGAACTCCACACTGCCCCGCAGCCCTTCGAGCAGCTCCGTGTAGGTCTCGGAGTACAGCTCGTACTGCCGACGCGCCAGGTGCTCGAAGCCGGGCTGGCGCAGGGCGTACTGGGTGAGCTCGTAGGTGAGCATGTGCGTGCCCGGATGGGCGGCCACATGGTCCCAGTACGCCCGGAAGCCGGCCCGGACGGTCTCCCGGAGGGTGGCCTTCGGCTGGATCGCCCCGCGCACCACGGTGATGTACTCGTCGGTGATCGCCGTGATGACGGATTCGAGCAGGGCCTGCTTGGAGTCGAAGCAGTAGTGGAAGACGCTCAGTGAGACGCCCGCCTCCGCGGCGATGGACCGCGTCGTCGTCCGGGCGACGCCGTCGCGGGTCATGGCGCGGATCGCGGCCTCGGTCAGCTGCCGACGGCGCTCGGCGGACGGCATCCGTGCCATCGGGTCCCTCCGGTGATGGTGACGGGGCCGGTCGGACCAGGAGTCCTGATCCGGCCGGCCCCGGGGGTGTTCCCGTGCGGGGTTGCGTGGTCAGCTGCTGTACACGCCGACCTCATGGAGGGAGTAGCCCCACTGGGTGCCGCGCTGCACCCCGTGGACACGTACGTAGCGGGCCGAGACCCCGGCGAACAGGGCCGTGTCCAGGCCGCCGTCACCGGTGGTCGTGGACCATGCGGACTGCCAGTTCGTGCCGTCGGACGAGACCTCGATGCGGTAGCCCTTACCGTACGCGCGCTCCCAGTCGAGCGTCACGCGCTTGACGAGGTTCGTGGTCCCGAGGTCGATCCGGAGCCACTGGTCGTCGCTCCAGTCGCTCGCCCAGCGGGTGCCCGTGTCCCCGTCCACGGCCCGGCCGGGCGCGTAGCTGATGAACGGGTTCCACTCGGACGAGCTGGCCGCGGTGGGAGCGCCCGCCGCGAGGTTCACGCCGGCCTTGTGCCGCTCGGAGGCGCCCCAGGTGCCGAGGTAGGACTCGGCGCCCTTGAAGAGGTCGTCCACCACGTCCTGGCCGCCGACGATCCGGATGTCCTCGATCCAGTCCGGGACCAGGCCGTAGTGCGAGGCGCCGTCGGTGTTGAGGTCCCAGGTGCGCTGCCCGGTGGTCTGCTTGTCGATGACGGAGCCGCCGTCGGTGCTGCGGAAGGGGTAGCGCACCGGGTTGGGGGTGTCCGCCCCGCGGGGCCCCGGCCAGCCGCCGACGCCGTTCATGTCGGTGCCGTACCCGTAGCCGACGTTGTACTTGTCGCGCAGGGCGTCCGTGCGCTTCGCCTCGGCGCTGAATCCCTCGGCGCCGCCCATGTACTGGGCGATGAAGCCGCCGAGCTTGTAGACCCGCTCGGTCCAGTCCATGTCCATCCAGCTGTGCGAGGAGATCACGCCGGGGTAGGACTCGGACTCCAGGATGTCGAAGGCCTGCCCCGCGGCCTTGACGCCCATGTGGTCGATCTCCAGCATCATCTTGCGCTTCATCATGCCGCGCACCGCGTACTCGCCGAGCTCCGTCAGACCGCGGCTGTTGCACTGGGCGTCCGCCGCGTACGAGGGCACGGCCACGCCCGCCGGGAGCTGCTTCTGCGCCTCGGGGGCCGCCGCGAGCCCGATGGGGTTGTCGTGCTGCGGGCCCGCGCACTTCTCGGTCTTCCAGAAGGTGCCGGTCGACAGGAACTGGCCCACGTTGATCGCGGTGCCCAGGGCGCCCTGGTCGAAGCGGACCCCGCAGAGGGCGTTGTCGAACTTGTGGCACAGGAACATGCTGCGCACGCCCAGCTTGTGCAGCTCGTCCAGACCGCGGTCGATGTCCGCCTTGGAGCACTGCGCGACGTCGAGGATCTGCTTGCAGCCGAACGGCTCGGAGGTCTCGACACCCAGGACGACGGCGAGCTTGCCCTGCTTGATCACCTCGCGGGCCTGCGCGGAGTCGGTGACGATGCGGAACCAGCCCTTGCCCGGGCCGCCGTACATCTTGTCGATGTAGGCCTGCATCTCGTACGTCTTCTGCGCCTCCAGGCGGATGGCGGTCATCTCGTCGCAGCCGCGGTCCTTGAAGAAGTAGACCGAGCAGATCACGCCGTTGGTGACGAGGTCGTTGACGAGCACCCGCTGGCCGCCGCGCCAGGCCCGTTCCACCCAGGCGTAGTAGTTCTGCTGGTGGGTGAGCGAGTCGTGGGCGGGCCAGTCCTTGAAGGTGGGCCAGCCGTCCGGGTCGTGCTTCCCGTCGCCGCCCTTGGTGATGAAGTCGAAGATCGCGAGGGTGCCGTCGGGATAGTGCTCGGGGCAGTCCTTCAGGGCGTCGGCGATGCCCTGCTCGGAGAACGGCTTGCCGCAGATGAGCCGGCCGCCGAAGCCCTCGTTGGACATCAGGTGGTCGTGGGCGTCGACGAAGCCGCGGACCCGCCCCTGGGCGTCGGTCCCCTTGAAGGGTTCTCCGGTGACGTTGATCTGGGAATCGGGGGCGGGCCGGGCGACCGGGTTCCACCAGCCGGGATCGGCCGAGGAAGTGGCCGCGGGCCCGATCACCATGGCCACCACGGTGAGGAGTATGGAGAGGACCGCCAGGGGTCTGCGCCTGTGGCGCGGGAGGGTCATGTGCATGTCATCATCACGTCTTCGCTCGGCGGATGGCACGGTGGGGGATCCGATCGAGAATCTCGGCTGCTGACAGCAGAGTCAATAGTCCGGGACGCTTGACCTGATGAATCGTCAGGGGAGGGTCGCCCGGGCCGCCGGAAATATACTGTCCGGATGACTGAGACCCCTTTGCCCCCCTGTCCCGAATGCTCCGGTGAGTACGCCTATGAGATGGGCGCCCTCCTGGTCTGCCCCGAATGCGGGCACGAGTGGCAGCCCGCCTCCGCCGAGGGCGGCGCCGCCGCCTCCGAGGAGCGGGTGATCAAGGACTCGGTCGGCAACGTGCTGTCGGACGGCGACACCGTGACGGTCGTCAAGGGCCTCAAGGTCAAGGGCAGCACCTCCGGCATCAAGGCCGGCACCAAGGTGCGCAACATCCGCCTCGTCGACGGGGTCGACGGACACGACATCGACTGCAAGATCGAGGGCTTCGGCAACATGCAGCTGAAGTCCAGCGTGGTCAGGAAGGGCTGACGAGCCTGACGAGCCCGCTGCGGGGCTCGCGGCGAGCCCCGCGGATCACCGTTGGGAGCGGTCCCGCCAGTACGCGTACTGCTGCATCGGCTCCCCGCCGAGCCGCCACGGCCACTCGGTGACGGTGCCGTCGATCAGCTGGAAGACCTCCCCCGCGTCCCGGATGCGATTGGCCTGCACGAGGGCGAAGGCCAGCAGGTTGAGATCGGCCTTGGTGGCCGCGTGGTGCAGGAACCCCGGGCTCTTCCAATTGGCGTACGCCCGGTCGAGGATGGGCGCGGCGGGGGCGCTCGCCCAGTGCCGGCGCGCCATCAGCGTACTGAGGTCGTCCTCGGTGGCGCCGGTGTGGTGCCGCCGGACGGTCGCGGTCAGCTCGATGCCGACGGTGGGAGCGTTGGCCGGCATGCGGGAGCGGGAGGCGTCGATGAATTCCAGCACCTGCATGTGCGAGCCGCACTCGTCGGGCGAGAGGTAGCCGAGCATCTGCAGATGCGCCTCGCGGTTCCAGGTGTCGCGGGCCAGGATCTCCTGCCATATCTGGAACACCTCCTGGGAGGGGCGCCGCAGCAGGCGCAGTACCCCCAGCAGCACCACCCACGGGGTGGGGTCGGCCGGCTGGAGGTCCGCGGCGTTGTAGCAGGTGTCGACCGTCGCCTGGGCGTCGTCCAGATCGCCCTTGCGGGTGCCCCGGACCAGGTCCGCCCAGGCCTGCAGGAGCAGCGCGTCGCCACTGCCCGGACGCCGGGCGGGCCAGGTCCGTACGAAGTTGGCGTCGGCCGTGTGGTGGGCCAGTACGCGCATTCGGTGCCCGCGCCGGTCCCAGTCCGTGCCGGCGTCCGCGAGCAGTTGTTCCACCTGGGCGATCTGCAGGTCCGCCAGACCCGGGGAAGGGCTGCCGTCCAACGCCTTGAGGACCCGGCCGAGTTGGCTGTCGTCGAGCTCAGGTGCGAGGCGCGGCTTGCGGCGGCGGCTTCCGAAGATCGGCATGCCGGGAGGATAGGAGATCATCCGGCGTTCAAACCCGTTTCACGGAGGATTGTTATGCGCGGAGGGAATCCGAGACCCTACCGTCTCGTACGGTGAGATGGCGAGGTCAGGAAGGCCCTGACGGCGGCCACGAACCGGTCGGCGTCGTCGATCCACGGGTAGTGCCCCGCCCCCGGCTGCACCGCGAACGTGGCGTCGGGGAAGAGTCCGGCGTACTCGCCGGCCATCGGGGGCGGGCTGTTGAGGTCGAACTCTCCGGTCAGCAGCAGGACGGAGTGGTCGAAGCCGGCGAGCACCGCGCGGGTGGCCTCCGGGTCGAAGGCGCCCTCGGCCCCGAAGCGGGCGACGGCCTCCGCGTTGCCCGGTCGGGCGGCGGCGTGCCGCTCCCGGGCCACGGCGTCCCAACGTCCCCAGAAGAAGGGGGCGATGGCCTCGGCGTCGCCGCCCCTGCCCTCGGTGAGCGCCACCAAGGCGGCGAAGGCCGTCGGGAACCACGGCTCGTCCTGACGGAGCAACGCGCACGCGCGGCGCGTCTCGCCGGTGATCTCCAGGCCGACGGCCCGGCTGCTGGGGCCGATCAGGGCGAGCCGGCCGACGCGCTCCGGGTACCGGGCCGCGTACTGGACGGCGATGTTCGTGCCGGCGGAGTGGGCCAGCAGGTCGATGCGGGGGAGTCCCAGGTGGACGCGCAGGGCCTCGAAGTCCTCGACGAGCCGGTCGCAGCGGTAGGAGGCGGGGTCCGCGGGGGCGGCGGACCGGCCGGTGCCGCGCAGGTCCGGGACGATCAGCCGGTGGTGCGCGGACAGGCCGCCGAGGTCGCCGAGGTAGGCCGAGTCGGCGGGGCCTCCCGGGACGCAGACGACGGGGTCGCCGTCGGCTCCGGTCACGCGGTAGGCGAGAAGGGTTCCGTCTGGTGCGGAGAAGGTGGGCATGGTCCGGATCCTGCCGGCTATAACTGGGTTATACAACCCGGTTATGAAGGGGGTGTTCCCGGGTGTATAAGAGAGCCATGGCAGGCGAAGAAGACACGGACCGGCGCCTGGGGGCGCTGACCGACGAGCAGGCCGGGCGCATGCTCGCCGACATGAACGAGGTCATCCGCGCGGGCGAGGAGGCGCGCAGGCTCCGCGCCGAAATGATCCAGGTGCTGGCCGGCCTGGGCTGGACCCAGGACAAGATCGCCCGGCTCACCGGGATGAGTCAGCCCGCCGTCTCGAAGCAGGTGACGAAGCACAAGGACGGCGACGATCTGCTGCCCCCGATGGGGCTCTGCCTCGACCAGCGCGACGCGCCCTGGCTCGAAGGGAGGCTGTGGGGTCTGGCCGAGGAGATCGCCGAGAGCTGCCACGGCACCGCCCGCTGCGCGCGCTACGTCGAGGCCCTCGCCCGGGGCCGCAAGCGCTTCACCCCGGGGAACGTCGACGAGCTGCGACGCCTCGTCGAAGAGGACCTCAGGCTGCACCGGGCGGAGCTCCCCGACGGCTGCCGGGCCGCGTACGACGAGATCAGCCGTGGCCTCGACGTCCCGTCGAAGACCACGGCCGCCCACTCGTCGGCCTCGGTGCGCCGCACCCTGGCCCACCGCATCCAGCGCGACCGGCTCAGGGCCTAGCCAGTGCTGTGACCGGAAAGGTTCACCGGGTCACGGCGCTCCCCCAGCTACCGCTGGGAGGTGCCCCCAGGCACGGCACCTCGCCGCGTTGTCGGACCGCGCAAGTACGTCCAGTACGAGCCGCGGCCCTCCCCCTTGCGATGCACCGCACCGAACACCGCGCCCCGGCAAACCTTTCCGGCCACAGCACTAGGCGTCGGCGGCTTCGAGGCCTTCCAGGCTGTCCATGAACGAGCTCACGGAGAACACCGCGCGCCCCGGACCGGCCGGACCGTAGCCGGGCGGGGAGCTGAGGCCGAACTCCTCCAGCGTCGCCCGGTAGGCCTCCAGCAGCCGGATGTGGTACTCCAGCGGCGCGCCCAGCGGGTTGGCCTTGCCCAGCGGAGTGGTCGGTTCGGGGCACCAGGTGGTGAAGCGGGGCACGACACCGTTCGACATGAAGAACCGCAGGCCCTCCGTGGTCGATTCGATGGCCTCGCTCACCTTCGTGAAACCGAAGGGCTCGGCCATCTCGATGCCCGCCACGAAGTTGGGGATCACGTTGCGCGGGCCGAACACCTCGGCGGAGTCCAGGATCCTGCGGTGCCACTCGTCACGGCCGACGTAGCGCTCCTTGCCCGGGCAGTGCAGCTGGAACAGCCGGCGGTCCCACACCTCGAAGTTGGGGTGGTAGATCTTGACGCCGTAGTCGTGGAAGCGCTGCACGGCGTCGCGGGGCAGGGCCTGGGCGACGACCTTGCCGGTCCAGCGGCCGGGGAAGCGCTCCTCGATGGCCTTCGCGTAGTGCCCGTAGAAATCGGCCTCGTCGCGGCCGCCGACCTGCGAGGTGATCGAACCGCCCGTGAGGGTGTACGCCCGGGAGGTGCCCGCCGTGTCGTACCGGTCGATGATCTCCAGGGCCTCCAGCACCTCCTCCACCGGCTTCACCCCGGTGTACGGGCGGCCCGCCGCCTTGTGCTGGCGCCAGTTGTGGTTGATGTCGCAGAACTGGCACTCCTCCTTGGCGCCGAAGTACTGGCACACCCGGAAGACCGTCAGGTAGATGAGGTAGCCCCACTGGATGGTCGGCGCGACCTCCATCACCGACTTGCCGTTCGACAGCTTGTGCCGGTAGTACTCCGGCATCGGCGGCAGGCCGACGTCCGCGATCCGGACGCCGTCCAGGTACAGGCCGAGCGAGCCGTCCTCGCCGCCGCGCACGACGTAGGGGGAGTCCGGGTTCACGCGTACGGACACCACCGTGCGGCGCAGCTCGTAGGGGCCGCCGGTGAGTACGATCTCCTCGGGCGGGCGGTTGAGCGCGGCGGCGCCGAGCTCCGGCAGGGTCCGGTGGTCGAAGGAGAAGATGAAGTACGACTTGGGCTTCACGTCACCGGAGGAACCGTCGGCCGTGCCACTGAGCGCGGACTCGTCGAAGGCCATGCCGCCGCGGAGCAGATCCTCCTTGATCACGGCTTCCCGGGGCACCTGAGGAAAGCGCTCCATCAGGCCTTCCACCAGCGCGGTACGGCTGCCAGTCTCCATGTGATGCTCCATCCGTGACTGCTTGAGGATCACCTGGCAGCGTAGCCCGGGGGGTCGCTTGAAGGGGCAGAGGATGGGCGGGTTAGCATATGAGCACCGTCTAGCTCGAAAGATAAACCTGTGACTGTCATTGAGGACTCGTTCAGCAGCTGGAAAAACCGCGAAGAGATCGCGGAGTCGATGATCCCGATCATCGGGAAGCTGCACCGGGAGCGGGACGTCACGGTCCTGCTTCACAGCCGCTCGCTGGTGAACAAGTCGGTGGTGAGCATCCTCAAGACCCACCGATTCGCGCGGCAGATCGACGGCGAGGAGCTGTCGGTCACCGAGACGCTTCCGTTCCTGCAGGCGCTGACCGCGCTCGATCTCGGCCCCTCGCAGATCGACATCGGCATGCTCGCCGCGACGTACAAGACGGACGGTCGCGGTCTCTCGGTGGCGGAGTTCACCGCCGAGGCCGTCTCCGGCGCCACCGGCGAGAACAAGCTCGAGCGCTCCGCCGGCCGTGACGTCGTCCTGTACGGCTTCGGTCGGATCGGCCGCCTCGTCGCCCGCCTGCTCATCGAGAAGGCCGGCTCCGGCAACGGCCTGCGCCTGCGCGCCATCGTCGTCCGCGGTGGCGGCGACCAGGACCTCGTGAAGCGCGCCTCGCTGCTGCGCCGCGACTCCATCCACGGCCAGTTCCAGGGCACGATCACCGTTGACGAGGCGAACAGCACCATCGTCGCCAACGGCAACACCATCAAGGTGATCTACGCGAACGACCCGTCCGAGGTCGACTACACGGCGTACGGCATCAAGGACGCCATCCTCATCGACAACACGGGCAAGTGGCGCGACCGCGAGGGTCTCTCCAAGCACCTGCGCCCGGGCATCGAGAAGGTCGTCCTGACCGCCCCGGGCAAGGGCGACGTCCCGAACATCGTCCACGGCGTCAACCACGACACGATCAAGCCCGACGAGCAGATCCTGTCCTGCGCCTCCTGCACCACCAACGCGATCGTCCCGCCGCTGAAGGCCATGGACGACGAGTACGGCGTGCTGCGCGGCCACGTGGAGACCGTCCACTCGTTCACCAACGACCAGAACCTGCTGGACAACTACCACAAGGCCGACCGTCGCGGCCGCAGCGCGCCGCTCAACATGGTCATCACCGAGACCGGTGCCGCGTCCGCCGTCGCCAAGGCGCTGCCCGACCTCAAGGCGCCGATCACCGGCAGCTCGATCCGCGTCCCCGTCCCGGACGTCTCGATCGCCATCCTGAGCCTGCGCCTGGGCCGCGAGACCACCCGCGAGGAGGTCCTGGACTACCTCCGCGACGTCTCGCTGCACTCGCCGCTGAAGCGCCAGATCGACTTCACCACCGCCCCCGACGCCGTCTCCATGGACTTCGTCGGCTCGCGCCACTCGTCGATCGTCGACGCGGGCGCGACCAAGGTGGACGGCGACAACGCGATCCTCTACCTCTGGTACGACAACGAGTTCGGCTACTCGTGCCAGGTCATCCGGGTCGTCCAGCACGTCTCCGGCGTCGAGTACCCGACGTACCCGGTTCCGGGCGTCTGATCCGGGCCCGCTGAGCGGTAAGACGACGGCCCCGGCCGGGGAAACCCGGCCGGGGCCATCGTCGTCATGCGCGCCGTGTCGGCGTGGGCGCGCTGCCACGCGCTGTTACCAGAGCACGGACAGGCGCTCCGGGATGCGCTTCATGAAGCGGGTGCGCCAGACGAGCTGGTCCACCGGCACGGCGAGCGCCAGGTTGGGCATCTTCTCCAGGAGGACCTCGATGGCGATCTCGGTGTGCCGCTTGCCGAGGGCCGTGGCGGGGCAGTAGTGGCCGCCGCCGCCGAAGGAGAGGTGCTGGTGGGCGTTCTCCCGGTCGATGTCGAACTTGTGCGGGTCCGGGAACACGGACGGGTCGGTGTTGGCACCCTCGACCAGGACGAGGCACAGCTCGCCCTTCTTCACCAGGACGTCACCGAGCTGGACGTCCTCGGTGGCCAGCCGGGGCAGGCCGTCGGCGATGGAGAGGTTGACGCGCAGCAGCTCGTCGACGGCGGTCGGGATCTTCTCCGGGTTCTCGCGCAGCTGCTCCCACACGTCGGGGTTCTGCAGGAGCGAGAAGATCGCCATGGTCAGGAAGCCCATGGTGGAGATGACGCCGGCGCCGAAGAAGGTGACGCCGACCGTGGCCAGCATCTCGTCCGTCAGGTGCGCGTAGTCCGGGTCCTCGCGCAGGGCCGCGAGCTCGGCCATCAGACCGGTCGTGGCCGGGTCGTCGAGCCGCTCGACCATGTACGCCATGTCACGGTCCCAGTTGAGCTTGGCACCGGTGACGGGGCAGGCCGAATTCATGAACGCGATGTCGAGGCTGCCCGCCAGCCGCGGGGCGTCCGCCTGCGGGATGCCGAGGATGCGGCAGTGCAGGTTCTCGGAGTACGGGTTGGTGAACTGGCCGCGCAGGTCGACCGGGGCACCGTAGGCCAGCATGCTGTCGACGAGAGCGTTGGCCTCGGCCCGCATCCAGTCG
The DNA here is from genome assembly GCF_042731135.1 of Streptomyces sp. NPDC059874. Classification (NCBI taxonomy): domain Bacteria; kingdom Bacillati; phylum Actinomycetota; class Actinomycetes; order Kitasatosporales; family Streptomycetaceae; genus Streptomyces; species Streptomyces sp. NPDC059874. Next base: position 76,396 of record NZ_JBHWJY010000015.1, on the reverse strand, counting down.
TTGAGACCGGCCGCCTTGGGGTTGATCGCCTTGAGCACGGCCTTGCGCAGGCCGGCGCCGGTGATGTTGCCCATGTTGTTGACGACCTCGGGCGGGATCGTCAGAGCGTACTGGCGGGGCACACCGGGGGCCGAGGTGTCCTTGAGGCTGAACCGGGGGTCCTCCAGGACCTGCTTGCACAGTTGATAGGAGGAGACGAGCCAGGCTTCGTCGCCGGCAATCGTGCGGACCTTCTTCACCGGCTCGGAGCGGAGCTGCTCGACCTCGGCGGGGATCTGGTCGCCGCGGGCGGAGAAGGGGAAGTCGAGGATGGTGTCAGTGGTCATCGAAGGTTCCTTCGGCGGGGGTGATGACGGCGTGGCCCTGGTTGCGGGAGGCGCGCAGGCCCGAGCCGCGCGAGTAGAGCAATTCCGCCATCGGCAGGAGCTGGTGGTAGCAGTTGAGCGAGGAGGGCACGCCCATGATGGCGGGCGTGTCGAGGAAGAGCGGCGCCTCGGCGCAGACGTACTGGAGGCAGACTTCGCGCTGCCGGGTGGTGGCGGTCTCCCCGTTCAGCACCTTGGAGGAGAGGAACGAGTCCACCAGCGCGCTGCAGGTCGCCTTGAAGTCCGGGTCGTTGTCCAGTCGGTTGGTCAGGTCCGAGTGGATGGCCTGGTAGGCGGGGATGTCGGTGAGGGCCGACATCGGCCGGGCGCGCAGCCGGATGCCCGTGGGGTCGGCCTCGGCGGCGGCGTTGTTGACCTTGGCGCGGACACCGCGCAGGTTCTTCACCGCCTTGCGCCGTGCCTCGATCTCGTCGTAGCCGAGGGCTTCGTACATCTCGGCGACGTGCATGTCGGTGTAGATCAGGTCGACCTGATCGAAGTTGCGCATGCCCCACTGGGCGAGATCGAGGACGCGCTGGGCTGAGAAATAACTATTACCGGGAGAGATCCCGATGACCGCATGATCGCCCTCTTTGTTAATCACTTCGCAATGAGGGGTGTACGGCCGGACAATGAAGACTTCGGTCGCTGTCGTCAACAGATGTCGGGTCCTTCGCGCCGCGAGTCCCAGGAGGCCCTGTGCCCAAGGTGTAGCGGCGACGTGAGGAAGGTACCCGAATTCACGTGCGATCACCTACCGCTTCCGGACGGTAACTCCTTTGCCGGGCAGCGTGGTTGTATCTTCCTATTTCTATCGGTCGCCCGATCGTAAAAGATTGGAATTCCGGGGGTCATCCGAGGGTGAGCGGTGTGAGCCCCTCCTTTTTCGTCACTCCTGGTGACTTATCGGACGCGTGATGCGCCGCTCAGGAGCCATAGCCGCCCGGAGGTGCTACAACTGGGGGCGTGACCATTCCTCGCCACCCGTGCCGGGCACGTCGGTGCGGTCACCCCTAGGCAACCGGTTCAGGAGCGTCGCCGGCCAGGTATTCGTCCTCCAGGTGACGATCGTGGTGTTGCTCGCCGCCGGAGCGCTCCTGGCCCTCGTACTCCAGTCGCGGCACGACATCGACCGCGAGGCGCGCAACCGGTCGGTGTCCGTCGCCGAGACCTTCGCCCACTCCCTCGGTCTGCGGGAGGCACTGAGGACGCCGGACCCGTCCGCGATCCTGCAACCCCTCGCCGAGACCACGCGCAAGGCCGCCCACGTCGACTTCATCGTCGTGATGGACACCCACGGCATCCGGTACAGCCATCCCCAGCCCGACCGCATCGGAAAGCGGTTCGTCGGCACCATCGAGCCCTCGCTCGCGGGACGCGTCCACACCGAGAGCGTGCAGGGCCCGCTCGGCAAGGAGATCCAGGCGGTGGTGCCCGTCACCGCCCCCGACGGCCGGGTCGTGGCCCTGGTCTCGGCCGGCCTGACGGTGAAGAACGTGACCGGTGTCGTCGACCGCCAGCTCCCGGTGATCCTCCTGTCCATCGCCGGAGCCCTCGCCCTGGCCACCGTCGGTACCGCGCTGATCAGCCGCCGACTGCGCCGCCAGACCCACGGGCTCGGCACGCAGGAGATGACCCGGATGTACGAGCACCACGACGCGGTGCTCCACGCCGTCCGCGAAGGGGTGGTGATCACGGACGGCGACGGGCGGCTGCTCCTGGCGAACGACGAGGCTGCGCGCCTCCTCGGCCTGCCCCCCGACGCCGAAGGCCGCCCGATCGCGGACGTGCCGGGCCTGGAGCGCCGGATGGCGGACCTGCTGCTGTCCGGTCGGGTCGCCACCGACGAGGTACTGGAGAGCGGCGAGCGGCTGCTCGTCGTCAACCAGCGGCACACCCACCCCGGGGGCAAGCCGGGGGGCGCCGTGGCCACCATCCGCGACTCCACCGAGATGCGGGTCCTGACCGGCCGGGCCGACACGGCCCGCCGACGGCTCAAGCTGCTCTACGACGCCGGGGGCGACATCGGCACCACCCTCGACGTGGTGCGAACCTCCGAGGAACTCGCCGCCGTCGCCGTCCCGCGGTTCGCGGACTACGTGACCGTCGACCTGGCCGCCCCGGTGCTCGACGGGGACGAGCCCGGCCCCGGCGCCGACCTGCGGCGCACCGCGGTCAACGGCATCCGCACCGACCACCCGCTCTACCCCCGCGGCCGGCTGATCGACTTCCTGCCGTCCACCCCGCAGGCCCGCGGCTACGGCACCGGCGAAGCCGAGCTGGTGCCCGACCTGGCGGACGCGCCCGGCTGGGAGGCCCAGGACCCGCCGCGCGCCCGGGCCATCGTCGACTACGGCATCCACTCGCTGATCGCGGCCCCGCTCAAGGCCCGCGGAGTGGTCCTCGGCGTGGTCAACTTCTGGCGCTCGACCAAGCCGGAGCCCTTCGACGAGGACGACCTGTTCCTGGCCGAGGAACTCGTCGCCCGCGCGGCGGTCAGCATGGACAACGCCCGCCGCTACACCCGGGAACACGCCCTCGCCGTCACGCTCCAGCGCAGCCTGCTGCCCCGCGCCCTGCCCGAGCAGAGCGCCGTGGACGTGGCCCACTTCTACCTGCCCGCGCAGTCCGGGGTGGGCGGGGACTGGTTCGACGTGATCCCGCTCCCGGGCAGCCGGGTCGCGCTGGTCGTCGGCGACGTCGTCGGGCACGGCCTGCACGCCGCCGCCACCATGGGTCGGCTGCGCACGGCGGTGCACAACTTCGCCTCCCTCGACCTGCCGCCCGACGAGATCCTCGCCCGCCTGGACGACCTCGTACAGCGCATCGACCACGACGGGGAGGTCGACGACGGCGCCGGCGGCGTCATCGGCGCGACCTGCCTCTACGCCGTCTACGACCCGGTCTCCCACAGCTGCACCATGGCGCGGGCCGGGCACCTGCCGCCCATGCTCGTCGCCCCCGACGGCACGACGAGCATCATGGAACTCCCGGCCGGGCCCCCGCTGGGCCTGGGAGGCATGCCGTTCGAGACCGCCGAACTGGCACTGGCCGAGGGCAGCCAGCTCGTCCTGTACACGGACGGCCTGGTCGAGGAACGCAACCGGGACATCGGCGAGGGTCTGGAACTGCTGCGCGCGGCCCTCAGCCGGCCCGACCGGAACCCGGAAGAGAGCTGCCGGGCCGTGCTCGACATGCTGCTGCCGGTCCGGCCCACCGACGACGTGGCGCTGCTCATCGCCCGGACGCGGACCCTGGGCCCGGACCGGGTCGCGCAGTGGGACGTGGCGTTCCAGCCCAGCGCGGTCAGCGCCGTACGGAACGCGGCGTCGAGGAAGCTCGACGAGTGGGGCCTGCCCGAACTCGGCTTCGCCACGGAACTGATCCTCAGCGAGCTGATCACCAACGCCGTGCGGCACGGCCGGGCGCCGGTCCGGGTGCGGCTGCTGCACGACCACACCCTGACCTGCGAGGTGTGGGACGGCAGCAGCACCGCCCCGCACCTGCGCTACGCCGCCACCACCGACGAGGGCGGGCGCGGCCTGTTCCTGGTGGCGCAGCTGAGCGAGCACTGGGGCACCCGGTACACCCCCGAGGGCAAGGTCATCTGGGCGCAGCAGGCCCTGCCCGGCACCCCCGGCCGCACGGAACCCGCCGTCTGGGACTTCATGGACGCGGAACCCCTCTGACGGCCCGCGGGGCCTCCTGCCGGCGGCCCCTGACAGGTAAGGTGATCATGTCGGTTGGCGCGGCCGGCAACGGGGGAGAAACAGTGGGCGAGCAGCTCGACTTCAGAATTCTCGGCCCGCTCACGGTCACCGTGGGTGGGCGTCCGGTCGCCCTGGGAGGCGCCCGACAACGCACGATCCTCGGCCTTCTGCTGTTGAACGCCGGCCGGATCGTGCCGGTGGACACCCTGGTGGACGTGGTATGGCGCGACAGTCCGCCCGCCACCGCCCGGACGCAGGTGGCCATCGTCATCGCGGCCCTGCGCAAGTCCTTCAAGGGCGAGGGGGTGGACGAGGAGGTCATCGCCACCGAGCACCCCGGCTACCTGCTGCGCGTCGAGGGGCACGCGCTCGACAGCGTCACCTTCACCGATCTGGTCGCCGAGGCGGAGGCCGCGCAGCGCGGGCGCAGGCCGGCAGATGCCGCAGGCGCCTACGCCGCCGCGCTCGCGCTGTGGCGCGGACCGGCCCTGGCCGGGGTCACGGGGCGGCTCGTCGAGGACGAGGCCGCCCGGTGGGAAGAGGTACGCATCAACGCCTACGAGGCGATGACCGACGTACAGCTCGAACTCGGGCGGCACCAGCTGCTGTTGCCCGAACTGGCCGCCATGGTGCGCGAGCACCCGCTGCGCGAACGGTCCCGCTACCACCTCATCCTCGCCCAGTACCGCTCCGGGCGGCGGGCCGAGGCGATGGAGAGCTTCCGGGAGGCGCGGCGCCGGTTCATCGACGAACTCGGCATGGCGCCCGGGCCCGAACTGGTCGAGCTGCACGAGGCGATCCTCCGGGACGACCCGGCGCTCAGTCCGGCCGCGACGCCGTCCGCTGAGGCGCCCCCGCCCGTCGTGAGAGAGGCAGTGAAGGCGGCACCCCCGAGGGCGCGCGGCCAGATCGTCCCCTCCGAACTGCCCCCGGACGTACCCGGGTTCGCCGGACGCGTCGAGGAGCTCTCCGCCCTCGACACCCTGATCGACGATGCGGGCGGGGACCGCCACGCCCCGACCACCGGGCTGATCACGGGCGTCGCCGGAGTCGGCAAGACCGGCCTCGCCGTCCGCTGGGCCCACCGCGTCAGCGAACACTTCCCCGACGGGCGGCTGTTCGCCGACCTCCGCGGCTACGATGAGCGGCACGCGCCGACCACGGCCGGTGACATCCTCAGCCGCTTCCTGCGCTCCCTCGGAGTGGAGAGCGACGTCGTCCCCGACGGGCTGGAGGACCGCATCGCGCTCTACCGCAGCGTGCTCGCCGACCGGCGGGTACTGCTGGTGCTCGACAACGTCCGTACGTTCGCCCAGGTCCGGCCCTTGCTGCCGGGCAGCAGCGGCTGCACCGTCCTGGTCACCAGCCGGGACCAGCTGGAGCAGCTCGTCACCTGGCCGCAGACGGCCCGGGTCCATCTCGGCCTCCTCCCCGAGGACCGGTCGATCGAACTCATCCAGCGCATCGTCGGCGAGGCTCGCGTCGCCGGCGCCCCCGGGGAAGCGATGCGGCTGGCCGAGCTCTGCGACCGGCTGCCGCTCGCCCTGCGCATCGCTGCGGCCCGGCTGGCGTCCAAGCCGCACTGGTCGGTCCGCCACCTGGTCACCCGGCTCAGCGACGAGCGGCGCCGGCTGGACGAGCTCAGCCAGGGCGAGTCCCAGGTACGGGCGAGCTTCGAGCTGAGCTACCGCTACCTGCCGAAGGACGCGGCCCGGCTGTACCGCTTCCTCGGGCTGCTCGCCGTACCCGACTTCACCGCGTGGGTGGGGGCGGCGCTGATGGACAGCGGGGTACTGGACGCCGAGCGGCTCATGGAGCACCTCGTGGACACCCAGTTCCTCCAGGTCGTCGGCGTCGACGCCACCGGGCAGCTGCGCTACCGGTTCCACGACCTGATGCGGTTGTACGCGGGCGAACGCGCCGCCGAGGAGGAAGCGGAGGAAGAGCGCACGGCCGCCTGCGACCGGGCGTTCCGCACCTTCCTGACCATCGCGGACCAGGCCTACCAGCGTGAGTACGGCGGCGCCTACAACAAGGTGCGCGGAGACTCCCCCCGGCGTGCCGTCGACCCCGTCCTGCAGGAGGAGCTGCTGGCGGCCCCGCTGGAGTGGTTCGAGGCAGAACGGCTCACGCTGCTCGCGGTCGTGGAGCAGTCGGCCCGGATGGGCATGGACGATCTGTGCTGGGAGCTGGTTTCGTGCATGGAGTTTCTCTTCGGATGCCGCAACTACCTGGAGGACTGGCGCCGGTGCAGCGAGTTGGCCCTTGAGGCCGCACGCAGCGCGGGAAACGTCCGGGGCCAGGCGGTCATGGAACACGAGCTGGGCGCGGTGGAGCTGCGCCTGCGCAGGGTCGCGGAGGCGACCGAACGGTACGAGCGGGCTCACGCGCTCTACACCGAGGCGGGGAACTCCCACGGGCGGGCGCTGGTGCTGAGCGGTCTTTCCCTGATCGACCGGCTCCGAGGGGAGACAGACCGGGCACGGGAGCGCCTTCGGGAGATCCTCCCGGTGTTCCGGGAGGTGGGCGACCGCTCATCCGAGGGGTACACGCTCCATAGCCTGGCGCAGTGCGCTCTCGACCAGGGGCAGGCGGAAGCCGCGCTGGAGCTGTGCCGGGAATCCGTACGCATCTGCGAGAACATCGGGGCGGACCGGCGCAGTCTGGCTCAGGCCAGGCACCGGCTGGGGACCGCCCATCTCGCGCTGCGCCAGCTGGAGACGGCGGAGATCGAGTTCACCCGGGCCTTGGAGATCGTCAGGGACCGGTCCGATCTGCTCGGTCTCGCCTACACGCTGCTGGGCCTCGCCGAGACCCGGCTCCTGGCGGGTTCGGCGGAAACGGCCGAGCGGACCTTCCTGGAGGCGCTGGACGTAGCCCGCCGCACCCGGAGCCCCATGATCGAGGCCCAGATCCTCTTCGCGCTCGGCGAAGCCCGTCGGGGGAGCGGCCACGAGGACGAGGGGCGGGAGCATCTGACCGCCGCGCTCGCGATCTTCCGGCGCATCGGCTCCCCGCCCTGGGAGGAGAAGGTAAACGCAGCCCTTAACCGCGTGATAAGCCGCTGATAAGGCCGCTCCATAACGTCAACGCAGACAAGAAACCTGCCGAGTTGTGGAGTCTGCGATGTCACCTGCAGTTGCGTTGCGTCTGGACGCGGTCGTGAAGGAGTACGGGAAGGCAGGGCGCGGCGTGCGCGCCCTCGACGGTGTCTCCGTCGGCATCGACCGGGGCTCGTTCACCGCCGTCATGGGACCCTCCGGTTCCGGCAAGTCGACCTTCCTGCACTGCGCCGCCGGCCTCGACAAGCCCTCCAGCGGTTCCTCGTACATCGGCGACACCGAGCTGAACGGGCTGAACGAGACCCAACTGACGGAACTGCGCCGGGGGCGCATCGGTTTCGTCTTCCAGGCCTTCAACCTGATCCCCTCGCTGTCGGTACGACAGAACGTGGAGCTCCCGCTGCGCCTGGCCGGCGAGCGCCTGGACCCCGCCTGGCTGGAGGAGATCCTGACCCGCGTCGGCCTCGGCGGCCGGGCCACCCACCGGCCCGCCGAGCTGTCGGGTGGCCAGCAGCAGCGGGTGGCGATCGCCCGCGCCCTGATCACCCGTCCCGACGTCATATTCGGCGACGAACCCACCGGCGCCCTCGACACCGTGACCGCCAAGGAGATCCTCTCCCTGCTGCGCTCCTGCGTGGACGAGACCGGCCAGACCGTGGTCATGGTCACCCACGACCCGGTCGCCGCCTCCTATGCCGACACCGTCCTCTTCCTCGCCGACGGCCGCATCGCCGACCGGATGCAGGCCCCGACCGCCGACCGCGTCGCCGACCGCATGACCCACCTGGGAGCGTGGGCCTGATGCTGCGCTACGCATTGCAGACACTGCGCGCCCGCAAGGGCGGCTTCATCGGGGCCTTCCTCGCCCTCTTCTGCGCCGCCGCGCTGGTCACGGCCTGCGGCATCCTCCTGGAGACCGGCCTGCGCGGCACCATCGGCACCGAGCGCCACGCCGGCGCCCCGGTGATCGTCGGAGGCGATCAGAACGTCCACCAGGTCACCGTCTCGAACAAGGGGGACGGGAAGACCAAGACCAAGGAGAAGGCCAAGCCGCTCGGCGAGCGGGTCTGGCTTCCCGCCGACACCGCGGCCACCCTCGGCTCCCTGCCCGGGGTCCGGGCCGCGCTCCCCGAGGTCACCTTCCCGGCGTACGCGGTCACCTCCAAGGGCCAGGTCGTCCCCGGCGTCGACGGCAAGCCCTCGTACGGGCACGCGTGGACCTCGGCCCCCCTGACCCCCTTCACCCTCGCTGAGGGTGCCGCCCCGGCCGGCCCGAACGAGGTCGTCGTCGACCGCGAACTCGCCCGACGGGCCGGCATCAAGCCCGGAGCCGAGCTGACCGTCCAGGCCACCGGAACCCCGCGCACGTACCGGGTCACCGGCATCGCGGCGCCGGCCGGCGGTGACCTCAAGCAGCAGAGCTCGCTGTTCTTCTCCGACGGCGAGGCCGAGCGGCTCTCGGGCCGCACCGGCCAGGTCGCGGCCGTCGGCGTCCTGCCGAAGCCCGGCGTCTCCACCACCGAGCTCGCCGCGCAGGTACGGAAAGCCCTCACCGGCACCACCGCCCAGGTGGTCACCGGCGGCGACCGCGGCCCGGTCGAATTCCTCGACGCGTCCAAGGCCCGGATCAAGCTGGTGTCCATGGGCGGCGCCATCGGCGGCACCTCCCTGCTCGTCGCCATCCTCGTGGTCGTCGGCACCTTCGCCCTCTCCATCCAGCAGCGCTACCGCGAGCTGGCCCTGCTGCGCGCCATCGCGGCGACCCCCCGGCAGGTCCGGCAGCTCATCGGCCGCGAGGCGTTGATCGTCGGCCTGTTCGCCGGTGTGCTCGGTTCGATCGCCGGACTGCCCATCGCCTACTGGCTCCACGCCCGGTTCGTCGGCTTCAAGGCGATCCCCGAGACCCTCGAAGTCACCTTCAGCGTCTTCCCGTTCTTCGCCGCCATCGGCGCGGCCCTGCTCGGCGCCTGGGCTGCGGCCAGGATCTCCGCCCGGCGGGCCGCCCGCATCCGTCCCGCCGAAGCCCTGTCCGAGGCGGCCATGGAGCAGCGGACCCTCACCTGGGGCCGGCTCGGCGCCGGAGCCGCGTTCCTCGCCGGCGGGGTCGTACTGCTCGCCGTCCTCGCCTCGCTGCGCAGCGAGCCCGCGTCCACTCCGGTGACCTTCCTGTCGGTGGTGGTGCTCTCGGTGGCGGTCTCGTTGCTCGGGCCGCTGATCGCCCGGATCGCGGTCGGGGTCCTCGGCGTGCCGCTACGGGCCTCCCGGGTCGCCGGGCACCTGGCCACGGCCAACGCCCGCGCCAACACCAAGCGGGTGGCGGCCGCCGTGACCCCGCTGGCCCTGCTGATCGGGATGGCCTGCACGGTGTTCTTCGTACAGACCACGATGGGCGCGGCCGCCACCACACAGGCGCGGGCCGGCAACCAGGCCGACTGGGTCGTCGGCTCCGCCGGGCCCGGGGTGCCCGACCAGGCGGCCGAACGGCTGCGCAAGGTCCCCGGGGTGACGGCGGTGACCGAGGTCGTACGGACCTCCGTGCGCGTGGGCTTGGAGAAGTACCCGGCGCAGGGCGTGTCCACCGAGGGCCTGACCCGCACCTGGGACCCGGGCGTCACCGGCGGCAGCCTGAACGGCTTCGGCCCGCAGAGCGTCGCGCTCAGCGAGGTCGCGGCCGACAACCTGGGCAAGCGGCCGGGGGACAGGCTGAAACTGACCCTGGGCGACGGCACGGAGACCGAGCTGGACGTAGCGGCGGTCTACGAGCGCGGGCTGGGCTTCGGCGACCTCACCCTGCCGCACGCGCTGGTCTCGAAGCACGTCGACAACCCGCTGGCCGCGTCCCTGCTGGTCAAGACCGCAGGGGACGGCTCCGCCGGCCGCGCCGAACTGCAGAAGGCGCTGGACGGCCTGCCCGGTGTCGGGGTCCTGGACCGCGAGCAGGTGGCGGACCTCCAGGCCGAGGTCCAGCAGTCCAACGCCGAGGTCAACTACGTGGCGATGGGCCTGATCATCGCCTTCACCGCCATCGCCGTGGTCAACACCCTGGCCATGTCGGTCTCCGACCGCACCCGGGAGTTCGCCCTGCTCCAGCTCGTCGGCACCACCCGCCGCCAGGTGATGCGCATGCTCCGCATCGAGGCCGCCCAGGTGGTCCTGATCTCCGCGCTCCTCGGCACCGGGATCGCCTTCGCGGTGCTCACCGCCTTCAGCATCGGCATGACGGGCTCCGCGTCCCCGTCCATCGACCCGTGGATGTACCTGGGCGTCCTCGGCTTCGCGGCGGCGCTGACCGCGTCGGCCACGCTGATCCCGGGCCGGCTGGCGCTGGCCGGCCGGCCAGCGGACGTCATCGGCTCGCGCCAGTAGATCTCGTACGGCCGGCCCCGCGGACGGGGCCGGTCGTACGAATTCCAGTGCGTCAGCCTCGGATTGACCGCGCCGCACGTCCGGGTGGTTGTTCACCGCACGAGGGCTTTTCGGCCGTCGGGGCTTCCGGGGGCCGCAAGAGTTGGCTCATGATCACGGACCCGCTTCCCACCCCCGAACCCTCCGCCGAGCCCGCCCCGGAGCCCGCTCGCCGACCCTCCCGCCGCAAGGTCATCGCCGGCGCGGCCGCCGTCGCCGGAGCCGCCACGCTGACGGTCGCCGCCGCCTCCGCCGAGACCCCGCAGGCACCCTCCGGTTCGGTCGGTCCCGACTGGGACACCTGCCTCACCGTCGCCCGGGCCATCCTCGTACGGGACGAGAACGACCAGCCGCTCGTACCGCGCTACGCGGACATCCTGCTGAAGAACGGCCTGCCCAAGAACCGCGGCGGCGCGGGCCGTCCCGGCAAGAAGGTGCTGGTCGTCGGCGCCGGACCCGCCGGGCTCACCGCCGCCCACCTGTTGCGCGAGGCCGGCCACAAGGTCACGGTCATCGAGGCCAACGCGAACCGCGTGGGCGGCCGGATCAAGACCTTCCGCAGCGGCGGCCACGAGAAGGCCGCGGCGCCCTTCGCGGACCCGAAGCAGTACGCCGAGGCCGGGGCCATGCGCATCCCCGACAGCCACCCGCTGGTCACCGGGCTGATCGACAGCCTCGGCCTGAAGCGCCGGCGCTTCCACCTCGTCGACGTCGACGGGGCCGGCCGGCCCGCGTACCGGACGTGGATCCACGTCAACGGCATCCGGGTGCGCCGGGCCGACTACGCGCGCAGCCCCCAGGCGGTCAACCGCTCCTTCGGGGTCCCGGAGGCCTACGAGGCCCTGCCCGCGTCGCAGATCGTGCGCAATGCCTTCGCCCCGGTCCGCAAGGAGATCGAGGGCAAGCAGGACAAGGAACTCGTCGAGGGCTGGGCCCGCGTCATCCAGCGCTACGGCCACATGTCGATGTACCGCTACCTCACCGAGGAGGCGAAGCTCGACGAACGGACCATCGACCTGATCGGGACCGTCGAGAACCTCACCTCCCGCCTGCACCTCGCCTTCGTCCACAGCTTCATCGGCGCCTCGCTGATCAGCCCCGACACCGCCTTCTTCGAACTGCCCGGCGGCACCGCCACGTTGGCCGACGCGCTCTACGCCCGGGTCAACGACCTCGTACGGCTCGACCGCCGCGCCACGCGGATCACGCACGGCGAGGGCAAGGTGAGCATCGACACCGTCTCCGAGGGCCGCGACGGCACCGTGCGGCGCGAGACCTTCACCGCCGACACCGCGATCATCACCGTGCCCTTCTCCGGGCTGCGCCACATCCCGGTCGCGCCCGCGCTCTCGTACGGCAAGCGGCGCGCGGTCACCGAACTGCACTACGACGCCGCCACCAAGGTGCTGCTGGAATTCAGCCGGCGCTGGTGGGAGTTCGACGAAGCCGACTGGAAGCGCGAGCTGGAGGCCGTGAAGCCCGGTCTCTACCGCAGCTACCAGGTCGCGAAGACCCCGGCGGACGGGGCCCTGCTGGGCGCGCACCCCTCCGTCCCCGACGGCCACATCTCCGAAGCCCAGCGCGCCCACTACGCGGCCTGCCGCGTCGTCACCCGCGACCAGCCCGAGGCGGCCGGGGTCATCGGCGGCGGCTCGGCGACCGACAACCCGAACCGTTTCATGTTCCAGCCCTCCTACCCCGTCGAGGGCAGCGCCGGCGGCGTGGTCCTCGCCTCGTACAGCTGGTCCGACGACGCGCTGAAGTGGGACTCCCTGGACGACGAGGAGCGCTACCCGCGCGCCCTCGCCGGAGTGCAGGAAGTCTTCGGGCAGCGGATCGAGGTGTTCTACACCGGAGTCGGACGCACCCAGTCCTGGATGCGCGACCCGTACGCCTACGGCGAGGCGTCCGTCCTGCTGCCCGGCCAGCACACCGAGCTGTTCCCGCACGTCCGCGAGCCCGAAGGCGATCTGTACTTCGCAGGCTGCCACACCTCGATCAAGCCCGCGTGGATCGAAGGCGCCCTGGAGTCGGCGGTACGGACCGCCCTGGAAGTCCACCTGGCACGGTAGGCTCCGCCGTCAGTCCTCGGCGAGGACGATCAGCCAGTCTCCCTCGGCGAAGCGGACCCGCTGCCGCTTGTCCGGGTTGATCCGCACACCGAAGTCGGGGCCGGTGGCCGCCCGCGCCCGCATACGGTAGCCGACGGCGCATTCCCCGCGGCGACGCGCCGCCTCGACGGCGGTGGCGAAGCTGACCTCGGAGCCGGCCCGGACGTAGTCCGAGGCCGGCTTCAGGTACAGCTCGTTCCCCTCCGCGCTGAACAACTCATCGAAGACCAGGGCGAGATGGGGGCTCTCCGAGATCTGCGTCATCAGGAGGCTGATCAGCCGACCGCTCACGATGAAGTCGGCGCCCTCCCGGGCGGGCGCGAGGAGCCGGTTGCCGTCGTCGGACATCTCGGTGGTGAGCGAGAGCTCGCGCTGCGCCGCCTCCCCGATGGCCCGCAGGTGCAGCAGCGTGACCAGCGTCCTGTCGTCCGTCCGCGGATCCGATTCCGGTTCCGCTTCCGCCGCCGGACCGGTCTCCTCGCCGATGACGATCACGCTGTCGTACGAGGACACGTCCAGCTTGGCGAGCACGACGGGATCGGTGATGTCCCCGCCGTGGAAGGTCACCTCGAGCCGCTGCCGCGGCTTGTCGAGGTCACTGGCACCGAGCGCCACGACGTCCAGGGTGCTCCCGGGGACCACGTACTGGTCGAGCTGCTCGACGACGAGCGGGGCGCGGCGGTTCCAGCCGAGCAGGAGCAGACGCTCGGGCACGGCGCTGCGGGGGCAGGGTGTGACGATGGCCTCCTCCTCGACCCGGCAGGCCACGTCCAGCTGGGCGGCCGTGTCGTCGTCCTGCGAGATGACGATGATCCGGTCGCCCGCGCGGATCGGCGTGCCCGGATCGGGATTGAGCGCGACACCGCCGTCCGCGCGCAGCAGGCCGACCGCCGAGGAGGTGGCGAAGGACAGCAGGGCCTCGCCGAAGGCGCGTCCCACGAGCCCCCCGGCCGCGACGGTGTAGAACTCGTCGCCCTCGAAGTCCAGCAGCTCCTGGTAGACGAGCGAGAGGCCGGGCTGGCGGGCGGTCTGGACGAGGAGGCGGGCGACGATGTCGTCGACGCACAGGACGTGCCCGCCCGGCCCGGCGGCGAGCCTGGCGGTCAGGTGGTTGCGGGTGTCGCGGACCGCGGCGACCACCACCGCTCCGCCCTTCCCGGGCACGGCCGCGTCGAGGGCGAGCAGGGTCTTCACCACGTGGGCGTCACCGGCGTCCCCGCCGGAGGGCAGCACCAGTACGGCCTTCGCCGTCCGCGGACTCACCCGGCAGAGCTCGGCGGGGTCGGTGATGCCCCCGTTGCGGCAGATGATCCGTGTCGTTCCGCGGTCGGTGACCCGGGCGGCGATCTCGTCCTCCATCTCCACCTTGTCCTTCGGGGCGAGGAGGGCGACGGCCGCGCGGCGCCGGTTGGCGTTGGCGGCCACCAACTCGCCGACGACGGGGAAGACCTGGTCGGACCAGCCCAGTACGACCGTGTGCCCCGCCTCCAGCACGGTCGAGTGCCCGCGACGCAGCGACATGAGGCGTTGGTTGATGCCCGTGGTGATCAGGCTGACCAGGGTCGACACGAAGAGCAGGGCCACCAGCGCCAGTGCGACGGAGGCCAGCACATGCAGCGGGGAGCCGACCGCACCCCCGAGCTTGAGGGTCTGGCCGACGCTGACCCACACGGCCGTGAGCCGCCCGGAGAGGGTCGTCGGAGGCGTTCGGTCGGACCAGACGAGCACCGCGCTCGCCGGGATCACGACGGTGAGACAGACCAGCGCGAGCCAGCCGATGAGCCCGGCGGTTCCCCCCGCCACCAGGTTGTCGAACCGATATCGAAGCCGCAGGCGGAGTGCCGTCGTGTGGTGCTGCGCCACGCAAGCTCCCGAACATGAGACGCGCCGGTCGGGCGGCTGCCCGCCGCCCTCGGCCTCACCCTAGGGAACCGCGCACGGTATTCCGCTCCGTGGCCCGCGACCTCACTCAGAGGTATGAAAGATCGGGCACGAAAGATCCACCCGCGGGACCGCCGTCCCTCCGTCGGACGACGGCCCCGCGCGGTGGCGTGGGTCAGGACAGGGAGACCTTGTACTTGGCGAGGGCCTCGGGGACCGGCTGGTAGAAGGTCGTGCCGCCGACGGAGCAATTGCCGCTGCCGCCCGAGGTGATGCCGAGCGCCTTCGTGCCGTCGTAGAGCGCGCCGCCCGAGTCGCCGGGCTCGGCGCAGACGTTGGTCTGGATCATGCCGCGGACCGTTCCGCCGCCGCTGTAGTGGACGGTCACGCCCAGCGCGGTGACCGTACCGCTCTTGGTGCCCGTCGTGGAGCCGCTGCGCTTGACCGGCTCGCCCACGTAGGCGTTGGCGGCGGTGAAGCCGCCGGGGGCGCTGATCGAGGCGTTGTCGTAGCGGACGAGCGCGTAGTCGTTGCCGGGGAAGCTGGAGCCCACGGTGGGGCCGATTAGCGTGCTCTGCGCGGAGTTGGCGTACCAGGTCTTGACGACGTTGCCGCAGTGGCCGGCGGTCAGGAAGTAGCGGGTGCCGCCGCTGACGGCGTTGAACGCGACGGAACAGCGGTATCCGCCGCCGTAGATGGCGTCGCCCGGACCGAGCAGGCGCGTGAACGTCCCGGGGGCGCGCTCGACGCGCAGCGCGCCGGCGTTCGCGCCCGCCGCCTTCCGGATCCTCGCGAGGGCGGCCTCGGACACGGTGCTGTCGGCCGTGACCACGACCCGCCCGCTCGCCTCGTCCGTGTACCAGGCGGTGCCGCCGACGTCCGCGCCGAGCACCGCCCGGTCGACCGCAGCGAGTTCGGCCGCGCCGAAGGGCTTGGGGGCGGCCGCCTCCGCGGCCGGCCCGGCGAGCACGGTCGCCGCCAACAGGCCGACGGCGGCTGCCGCGATCGCGGTGCGTCGGGTGGTGGGGGTGGTGCGGGACGAGGTGCGCGTGTTCCTCACTTGTCTCCTCCTCGGAGCGTCGGGGCCCGTGGGTGGTGGGCCCTGTGAGGCCCGTCAGAAATGGCGTGTTCCTGACAAGCGCTGCGGGGAGTATGCGCAAGCCCCGCGACCCGCACAAGACCGCGGGCCGCGTGCTCCACGCACGCGTCAGGGCCGGCCCGCGGGGGGCCGGCCCTGACGTGGTCGATCAGACCAGGTCGAACCGGTCGAGGTTCATGACCTTGTCCCACGCCGAGACGAAGTCCTTCACGAACTTCTCCTTGGCGTCGTCGCTCGCGTAGACCTCCGCGATGGCGCGCAGCTCGGAGTTCGACCCGAAGACCAGGTCGGCGCGGGTGCCGGTCCACTTGACGGCGCCCGAGGCGTCACGGCCCTCGTACTCGTCCTGCGCCGAGGACGTCGACTTCCAGGTCGTGCCCATGTCGAGCAGGTTGACGAAGAAGTCGTTGGACAGGGTGCCCGGACGGTCCGTGAGGACGCCGAGCTTCGACCCGGCGTGGTTGGCGCCCAGGACGCGCAGACCACCGACGAGGACCGTCAGCTCGGGAGCGGAGACGGTCAGCAGGTTCGCCTTGTCGAGCAGCAGGTACTCGGCCGGCAGGCGGTTGCCCTTGCCGGCGTAGTTGCGGAAGCCGTCGGAGGACGGCTCGAGCGCGGCGAAGGACTCGACGTCCGTCTGCTCCTGCGTCGCGTCGACACGGCCCGGCGTGAACGGCACCTCGATCTCGACGCCACCGTCCTGCGCGGCCTTCTCGACGGCCGCGGAGCCCGCGAGCACGATGAGGTCGGCCAGCGAGACCTGCTTGGCGCCGGAGTTGAAGGTCGCCTGGATGCCCTCGAGGGTGCGGAGCACCTGCGCGAGGTCGTCCGGGTTGTTGACCTCCCAGTTGCGCTGCGGCTCCAGGCGGATGCGGGCGCCGTTGGCGCCGCCGCGCTTGTCGCTGCCGCGGAAGGACGAGGCGGCGGCCCAGGCCGCGGAGACCAGCTGGGAGACCGTGAGGTCCGAGCCGAGGATCTGCTCCTTGAGGGAGGCGATGTCCGCGGCGTCGATCAGCTCGCCCTCGCGCGCCGGCAGCGGGTCCTGCCACAGCAGCGTCTCGGCGGGGACCTCCGGGCCGAGGTAGCGCACGATCGGGCCCATGTCGCGGTGCGTCAGCTTGTACCAGGCGCGGGCGAAGGCGTCCGCGAACTGGTCCGGGTTCTCGTAGAAGCGGCGCGAGATCTGCTCGTAGACCGGGTCGAAGCGCAGCGACAGGTCGGTGGTGAGCATCGTCGGGAGGTGCTTCTTCGACGCGTCGAAGGCGTCGGGGATGATCGCCTCGGCGTTCTTCGCCACCCACTGGTTCGCGCCGGCCGGGCTCTGGGTGAGCTCGTACTCGTACTCGAAGAGGTTCTTGAAGAACTCGTTGCCCCACGCGGTCGGGGTGCTGGTCCAGGTGACCTCCAGGCCACTGGTGATCGCGTCGGCGCCCTTGCCGGTGCCGTAGGTGCTCGCCCAGCCGAAGCCCTGGGCCTCGAGCGGGGCGGCCTCGGGGTCGGCGCCGACGTTGTCCGCCGGGCCCGCGCCGTGCGTCTTGCCGAAGGTGTGGCCACCGGCGATGAGGGCGACGGTCTCCTCGTCGTTCATCGCCATCCGGCGGAAGGTCTCGCGGATGTCGCGCGCGGCGGCTATCGGGTCCGGGTTGCCGTTCGGGCCCTCCGGGTTGACGTAGATCAGGCCCATCTGGACCGCGCCGAGGGGGCTCTCCAGCTCACGGTCGCCGCTGTAGCGCGCGTCGCCGAGCCAGGTGGTCTCGGGACCCCAGTAGACGTCCTCGTCGGCCTCCCACACGTCGGCGCGGCCACCGGCGAAGCCGAAGGTCTTGAAGCCCATCGTCTCCAGGGCGACGTTGCCGGTGAGGATCATCAGGTCGGCCCAGGAGATGGACTGGCCGTACTTCTGCTTGACCGGCCACAGCAGACGGCGGGCCTTGTCCAGGTTGCCGTTGTCCGGCCAGGAGTTCAGGGGGGCGAAGCGCTGCTGGCCGGCGCCCGCGCCGCCGCGGCCGTCGCTGATGCGGTACGTGCCGGCGCTGTGCCAGGCCATACGGACCATGAGCGGGCCGTAGTTGCCGAAGTCGGCCGGCCACCAGTCCTGCGAGGTCGTGAGGACCTCGGCGATGTCCTGCTTGACGGCCGCGAGGTCGAGGGCGTTGAACGCCGCTGCGTAGTCGAACTCCTCACCGAGGGGGTTGGCCACGGCGGGATTCTTCGCGAGGATCTTGAGGTTGAGGCGCTCCGGCCACCACTGGCGGTTTCCGCCGCCCTGGGTGGGGTGCGCGGCTCGGCCGTGCGCGACGGGGCAGCCGCCGGCCTCGGTCGTCGCGTCTACTGCGTGTGCGTCATGGTTCTCAGACATGAGAATCCTTCCGGACCCGGGGGGTCATGGTGCTGAGAGGAACTGCGTGCGGTCGATCCGTGGGTCGGTGCACATCCGTCACGGCTCCGTCTCGGGCCGTATTGGAGTCTTCCTGTCACTTGGCTAACGTCGACAGCGATCCTACGATGGACAGAGTCCAAGTCAAGAAGTGTGTCAAATCCATATCCCATCGGATCCCGGATGCCTTCCGGTGAACTTTCGGGAATCCCGCCGATCCTGGAGTAGGTGGACCGATATGAGTGACCTGCTGGAGCGACTGCGAGAG
Organism: Streptomyces sp. NPDC059874; assembly: GCF_042731135.1. NCBI lineage: Bacteria > Bacillati > Actinomycetota > Actinomycetes > Kitasatosporales > Streptomycetaceae > Streptomyces > Streptomyces sp. NPDC059874. Next base: position 58,118 of record NZ_JBHWJY010000015.1, on the reverse strand, counting down.
CGTGGCTGGCGGCTGACCTCCCAGCGGCGCGTCGTTGCGGAGGTCCTCGACGGCGACCACGTGCACCTCACGGCCGACGAGGTGCACGCCCGCGCGGCCCGGCTGTTGCCCGAGATCTCCCGGGCGACCGTCTACAACGCCCTCGGCGAGCTGGTCTCCCTCGGCGAGGTGGTGGAGGTCTCCACCGACGGCCGCGCCAAGCGGTACGACCCCAACGCGCACCGCCCCCACCAGCACCTGATCTGCTCCGGCTGCGGCCTCATCCGCGACGTCCACCCGACCGGCGACCCGCTGGCCGGCCTCCCGGCCGAGGGGCGGTTCGGCTTCCGGGTCTCCGGGGTCGAGGTCACCTACCGCGGGCTGTGTCCGGGCTGCGCCCGGTGATTCACCCGATCTCGACCACCCGGGCCCAGGCGGGCGGCGCATCCGGGACGTAGTCCGGGTTGTTCTCGTCGTACGAGCGGGACGAGTGGCCGCGGGGGAACAGGCCCACCACCGTCCGGCACGGGGGCCGCGTGCTCGGCCAGGGGGTCTGGCCGTCCGCCGTCCCGCCCGGGGACCTCGTACCGGGCCAGCGTGATCGTCAGCCCCGGGCGCAGCAGCCCGTGCGGAGCGATCCTCGGCATGTGCCAGCGCAGCAGGTCGGGAGCGAGATGGCGCAGGTCGGCCCGGATCCGGGCCGCGAGTTCCCGTCCCTGGACGCGCGCCACGGACCGCAGGTCGAGATCGACTTCGAAGCCCGAGGCCGTACACGCCGCGGCCCAGTCCCCGGCGAGGCGGCGGACGGTCGCGGTCTCGATCATGGAGGGCGGCACGGCGAACTCGCGCACGCGCAGCCACAAGGACAGGTGGGAATCCTCGTTCGCGATCAGAGTGAGCATCAGCACTCACCTTGCGCGGACGGGACCCCCAATCGGATGGCTGATTGAGTGGTCATCGTCGGGAAGGCTATGGCGGCGCACCCCGATCCGCCAGGTGTTTTTCCACGGAGCGCGATGCCGGGGCGTGACGCCGGGGCGCGGGTGCCGCGGCGCGGCGGGTGCCCGATGCTGGTGGCATGGGTACGAACGGTGCCGCCGCCTACGCGGGCGCGGCCCGCCGATCGCTGCGGGTCACCCTCGCCGCGGGGGCCGGGTTCTACCTGTTCCTGTACGGCTTCGGGCAGTCCGTGGCGGCCACCTACGCGCTGTTCGCCGCCGTGGCGCTGGCCGGCCTCTCGCGCATCCCGGGGACCGGGCGACAACGCGCCGCCCTCCTGCTGCGGCTGCTCCCGGCGGCCTGGCTGCTGGTGGTCGTCGGCACCTTCCTGGCCGTACGGACCTGGAGCGCGGTGGCCGGGATGCTGGTCATCGGCTTCGCCCTGGCCTTCGTCGCCGCCGCCGGGCCCCGCCCCGCCGGCGCCGCGCCGGGGCTCCAGCTGCTCTACATCCTGCCGTCGTTCCCGCCGTACGCCCCGGACACCCTGGGGGAGCGGCTCGTCGGGACCACCACCGGGATCCTCCTGCTGGTGCTCGCCGAGGCCCTCGTACTTCCCGATCCGCAGACCGTGCCGTACCGGGAACTCGCCGCCCGCGCCGCGGGCACCGCCGAGCGCTGCGCCGGGGAGCTGTCCCGGGAGCCGTACGCGCTGTCCCCGGCGACGCGAGCCGCCGCCCGGGCCGCGTCCGAGGCGCTGCGGCCCTCGAAGGTCCCGGAGGCGGAACGCCCCGCCGGACCCGGGATCCGCTCCCGCGGCCTGGCCCACACCGGACTGGCGGCGCGCACGCTGCTGAACCGGTTGGGCCGGCTGCCCGCACCGCCGCCCGGCCACGCCCCCACGGAGGCGGGCCTCGACCTGCTGCGCGCCGTGGGACGGTCCGCGGCGGACAGCGCCGCCCTGCTGCGCGGCGCTCCCGGCGCGGGGGACCCGCACCCGGGACCGGCCCGGGAGCGCGCCCTGCTCGCCGCCGCTCCGACCGGCCCGGCCGGTCCGGCAACGCTGCGCCGCCGGGCGGACCTGATGGAGCTGGCCGACGCCGCGCTGGCGCTGTCCGCGGCCGCGGGGCTCGCCGTACGGGGACGGGAGGCCGCGCCCGGCCTGCCCATCGGCCGCTTCTGGTACGCGGGGATGCGGGCGCCGCAGCTGTGGTGGCGGCGGCTGGTGGGGCACGCGGGGAGCCGGTCGGTCTACTTCCAGAACGCGGTACGGATCAGCCTGGCGCTGGCGGCCGCCCGGGCCGTCGCCGGGCTGGCCACGCTGCCGCACGGCTTCTGGGCGATGCTGGCGACGCTGACGCTGACCCGCACCACCCTGGACGCCACCCGCAGCGGGATCCGCCAGGCGGTGGCCGGGACCTTCATCGGAGCCCTGTGCACGGCCGGCGTGATCGCCCTCGTCGGTACCCACACCGCGGTGTACGCCGCCGTTCTGCTGCCGTTGATGCTGATCACCTTCACGGTGGGGCCGGTCAAGGGCGTCGGCTGGGCGCAGGCGCTGTTCGCGCTGACGGTCTCCCTGGTGTTCGCCCAGCTGGCGCCGGCGACCTGGCGGTTGGCCGAGGTGCGGCTGCTGGACGTGCTGGTCGGGAGCGCGATCGGCGCCGTCTTCGGGCTGCTGGCCTGGCCGCGCGGCGCGCAGAGGGAGGTACGGCGCTCGGGCGCGGTGCTGCTGCGGTCCGCCGCGCAGGCCGTGGTCACCACGGCCGCGACGATCGCGGCCGGCGGGGTACGGGATCCGGACGCGCCGCCGACCCACGGATCGCTGCGGCATTCGCTCGTGCTGGCGGAGTCGGCGTTCGCCCAGGTACAGAGCGAGCCGGGGTCCGGGGAGGGGTCGCGGCCGGCGGTCGACTGGCAGGCGGTGCTGCTGACCGGGCACCACACCCTGTGGGGCGCCGACCGGGTGCTGGTGCCGCCCGCGGCGGCGCCGGGCCCCGCGGTGGGACGGCGGGCCGTGCCCGTTTTCGTGCCGCCTCTGGAACCGGCGGCGGCCGCCGCGCTGACGCGGCTCGGGGACCGGGTGGCGGGGCGGATGCTGCTGCTGTCCGCGGTACTGGACCCGATCGAGGAGGCCGGGCAGGTCCCCGGCGCGCCGTACGAAGACGGCGGCGCGCCGGGGACCGTACCGGCAGGGGCGCCGGACAGCTACTACGTGGTGGACGCCTGGCTGGCGGCGCTGCTGGCGGATCTGGAACGGATCACCGACGGGGGGCCGGGGCAGGACGGCCGATGACGACGCCGCCCGAATCCGACGGGGCGACGGTCAGGAACTTGGCGATGCTCGGCACCCCTTGTGCGTCCAGGGCGAAGAGCATGTAGTTCCCCGGCAGGACCACTCCGCTGTCGGCGGGCACGGACACCGTGTACGTGCCGGTCCCCGTGGCCGTGGACTTCAAGGGGACCCGTCGCTGGTCGTTGTCGGTGGAGTGGGTCGCGGCCGCGGCCCGCATCAGCACGAACGACGCCACCGGGCCCTGGGTGCTCACCGAGAGCGTCGCGCCGGGCGCCAGCCGGGAGGGCACGCCGCCGGTGATGACGGGACGCGGCTTGGGCGAACCGTCCGCGTTGAGGAGGTACGGGGGCGTGAACACGGCCCCGTCGGCGTGGTTGGTCGCGCAGTCACCGCACAGGCCACCGCCGCCGGAGAAGATCCGCCCGTCCGGCAACAGGTTCGCCACACTGTGGTAGTTGCGCGGTATGGCCATGGTGGCGAGCGGGCTGAAGGTGCCCGTCGCCGGGTCCCACAGCTCGGGGGCCAGTACGGAGGTCGCGTCGCTGAACGGCACCGGGTAGGCCTGCCCGCCGAAGACGGCCACCTTGCCGTCGGGCAGGACGACGCTGTTGCTGAAGCCGCGGGCGTGCGCCATGTCGCCCGTACGGGAGGCCTGGACCTGACTGCCCGAGAGGTTCACGGTGTACGCGCGTCGGGTGGCCGGGGAGTCCTGGTAGGCGGGCGAGCCGCCCAGGGTGAGCAGCTTGCCGATGTCGTAGGCGACGGCGTTGCCGGTCATGGCGTCCGGGCTGTCGGCCCGGGGGCCGGCGGCGGTGATGCTGCCGGTGCCGGTCGTCGAGATCCAGTTCATCTGCTTGCTCGGCCCCAACTGGAGGACCTTCCCGCCCGAAGTGGCGTACAGCCACATGTGGTTGTCGGCGCGGTAGGGGCCGGCGGGGTCGGCCGTCAGCGCGGGGCCGGCGGGGACGCCCGGGAGGCTGCGCCAGGTGCCGGTGTTCGGCGACCAGACCTCGCCCGCCTTGTCCGTGCCCGCGGTACCGCTCCAGGAACCGCCGAGCACGAAGGCCTCACCGGTGGAGATCAGTGTCATGGCCTGGTAGCCGCGGGCGATGTTCATGTTGGTGGTGGCCGACCAGGCGTCGGTGACCGGGTCGTAGATGCTCGCCTTCTCCGCGTTGCTGCCGCCGGTGACCAGCACCCGCCCGTCGGCGAGCATGGCTATGCCCGGGCAGAACATGTCGTGGCCGGTGTTGTCGATGCGACGCTGGGTGACCTTGCCGGTCTTCAGGTCCAGGATCGCGGTCTGGGTGTAGCCGCTGCTGCCGCCGAAGCGGTCGGTCGCGTAGGCCGACCAGGCCAGCAGCTTGTCACCGGGCAGGACGGCGGTGGCGACGGGCACCAGCGGGAAGCCGGTGATCCGGTCCCAGGAGCCGTGGACGGCGGAGCTGGCCGGTCCGCTCAGTCGTATCTCGGCGGCCGAGGTCCACGGCCCGCGGCCGCCGGCCTCGGTCGTCACGGTCAGGCGTATGAAGCGGGAGTTCTCGGCACGGGTGAAGGTGGCGGTCTTGACGGTGTCGTCGTCCCGCCAGGTGCCCGTGGCCACGGGTGCGCCGAAGGAACTGCCGTCGGTGCTGGTGGTGATGGAGTACGTGCCCGCCCGGCCGTTGGGCCCGTCCCGGCGCGGCTGGTAGGTGAGGGCCGAGACGGTCTGGGTGCGGTGCATGTCGATGGTGATGCTGTGCGGGAGCGGGGCGGCAGTGCCCGACCACTTGCTGTGCCAGAAGGTCGCGGAGTCACCGTCGAGCACGTTCGCCGCGCGGCCGTTCTCGCCGACGGTCTCCTCGTCGCTCGCCGTGGCCGTCCAGCCGGTCCGGGACAGGTCGACGGTGGCGGCGGGGGTGCCGGGGTCGCCCAGCAGGTTGAGCTCGGCGGCGGAGGTCCAGGGCCCGCGGCCGCCGGCCTCGGTGAGCGCGGTCAGCCGTACGAACCGGGCCCCCTGGGGTGCGAACCCGAGCGTCTTGGTGCTCGCGTCGTCCGCGAGGGTGCCGGTGGCGACCGGGTTCGCCCAGTTCTGCCCGTCCGCACTGACACTGATGCTGTACTCGCCGACGCGCCCGTTGGCCCCACTGGTGCGGGGAACGTAGATGAGCGCGGAGACGACCGCCGTGCGGTGCATGTCGATGGTGATGCTGTGCGGGAGCGGGGCGGGAGTGCCCGACCACTTGCTGTGCCAGATGGTCGCGGTGCTGCCGTCGAGCACGTTCGCCGCGCGGCCGTTCTCGCCGACGGTCTCCTCGTCGCTCGCGGTGGCCGTCCAGCCGGTCCGGTCCAGGACCGGAGCCGAGGGTTCCAGGGCGTTCGCCGGCACGATGCCGTGGTGCGGCGACTGCTTCGCCGGCTGCTGGTCGAAGGGTGTGGCCGCCGGGGCGGGGGGCGGCGTGGCCGTCGCCTGGCTCTCGATCCCGAGCCAGGGCGTGAGGCCGATCAGCAGCGACCCGAGGCCGGCGCCCACCAGCAGGTGGGACCTCCGTACCCGGCGTGGACGGGCCGGGCGTCGTCTGAACTGCAAGCTGACCTCCTGGGGCGTGGGGTGGGCGCCCTAGAACATAAGTCAGAGAGATGCGAACTTGCCCGGCAAATTGATGGGTTGATATGAAACGGCGCCCTCGGCGGGCAGATCCCGGACAACCCGACCCGACCCGACCAGACCGGGCCCGACCCGCCCCCGGCGCCGACGATCCGAGCCCGAGCCCCCTGGATGCCGGGGGCCGGGCCCGGAGACGGTTCAGTCGGAGCTCTCGCCCGGGGACACCACGAGCCCGATGCTCTCGGCCGCCACGGCCACGGCGTAGTCGAAGAACGCGGCCTCGTCCCGGACGCTGTCGTGGGTACGGCTGAACACCTGGAAGACGAGCAGCCCGATGAGGTTGCTCCACAGGACCATGCCGCGCTCGATGATGTCCGAGAACGGCGCCTCGGGCACGCCGCCGAACAGCTCCACGGCCGCCGGCAGGAGCAGCGGCGGACCGGGCACCGCCCGCCGGGGCGGGGTGAGTTCACCGCCCTCCAAGCCCGACCGCACGATGCCGGCGAGCACCGCGGGGGTGCGCGAGGCGGCCGGGACCGTGTCCTGCGGGGCGTGGTAGTCCGGCACGGGCGAGCCGTATATCAGGGTGAACTCGCCCGGGTTCTCGAAGGCCCACTGTCGCAGGGCGCGGGTGACGGCGAGCAGCCGCGCACCCGCCGACGCACCGGCGTCCCCGGCGGCCCGATCGGCCTGCTCCATCGCGGTGGCGGACGCGTCGTAGGCATCGATGACCAGGGCGGTCAGCAGGTCGTCCCGGTGTGGGAAGACGGCTTCCACCTCGGTGACCGCGAGGCCGCCGTCGCGCGCGACGCCCTCCAGGGACAGCCCGGCGGCCCCCACCTTCACCAGCTGCTGCCGTGCGGCGCCCTTGATCGCCGTCGTCGGCGTCGGATTCTCGTCACTCGAACGTGCTGCGGAAAGATCCATGCCGGGAACCGTACCGGCCGCGGTTATACGGGGTACCTCGGGGCGTGTCAAGTCCCGACTTTCCGGAACATGACCGTGTTGTGCCGATCGCGGCTTACTTGTGGTGCGGGCCTCACCGGAAAAGAAATCCGGAAACGAAATGAGTCACCGCATCTGAATCGGTAGGAGAAAGTCATGAACCGCAAGATTCACACCAACAACGTTGTCCGTCCCCACCGCAAGGGATTCCGGCTCGCGACGCTGGTCGCCTCGGCCGCGATGGTTTCGGGAGCGGTTCTCGTTCCGGCCTCCATGGCGACGGCGGCCCCGATGCCGGCCCACGTGGCCGCGGCCTTCCCGGCCGCGGGAGGCGCCGGAGGGGACGGCGGCGAGGGCGGCGGCGGCATCGTCGGTGGCGGCGGTGGCTCCGGCGGCTCCGGTGGCGGCAGCGTCCTGGGTACTGGCGGCGCCGGTGGCAACGGCGGCAAGGGCGGCGACGGCGTCCTGTCCGGTGGCGGCGGTGGCGGCGGCGGTGGCGGCGGCGACGGCTTCATCGGCGGCAAGGGCGGCAGGGGCGGCGACGGCGGCAGCGGTCTCTTCGGCGGCAGCGCGGGCAACGGCGGTGGCGGCGGCGACGGCATCCTCAAGGGTGGCGACGGCGGCAAGGGCGGCAACGGCGGCTTCGGTGTCTTCCAGGGCGGCAACGGCGGCAAGGGCGGCAAGGGCGGCCTCGGGATCTTCGGTGGCCTCGGCGGAGCCGGTGGGGCCGGAGGCGGCAGCATCTTCTGACCCTCGTACCTGACCTTCGTACCTGACCCACGGGGTGGAGGCCTCCGGGCCTCCACCCCCTCACCCCCCACCCCCCAGCGACACCCGTACGCAGCGACACCCGTACTTACGCAAAAGGAGAACCCCCATGTTCACGAGTCCCTGGCAGCGTCCGCTCCTTCTGGCGGCGGCCTCACTGGCTCTCGTCACCGGTACGGCGTGCGCCGCGCAAGCGTCACAGCCCCAGGCTCCGGCCGGCATCAGTTCCTCGCCCTCGCACTGCCTCCTGGGTGGCGCCGGTGGCGAAGGCGGCAAGGGCGGAGAGGGCGGCAAGGGTGGTCAGCCCGGTCAGCCGGGTGAGCCCGGCAAGCCCGGTCGAGTGGGTTGCCTCCGCTTCGAGGACCTGCCCGACAAGTCGAAGTCGGAGCTGACGGCGGTGGACAAGGTTCGCATCGTGATGGTCCTGATGGCCGACGACACGGACGCGACGAAGGACAAGCTCACCAAGAAGTACGACATCTCGCGTGAGCAGCTCGACGACTGGAAGAAGGACTTCCTGGCGGGCGACTGGTGCTCCCTGATGGCGGGCGGTCTCCCCTTCTGCCTGTGATCCGGTCCCGTTCGACAATCGGCGCGGAAAGCGAACCGACGCATCCGCGCCACGGAAATCAAATCCTCGGCTAGGGAGAACGTCATGCGTGTCCGCACTTGGAAGTTCCGTCTTGGTCTCGTCGTCTCGACGACTCTGCTCGGCGCCGGTGCGATGGTGCCGGCCGCAACGGCAGCGCCGGCGTCGGCGTCGGCATCGGCGGTCCAGGCGGCAGCGCCGGCGACCGCCGCCGAGTACCAAGGCCCTTCACCCGGCGGTGGTGACGGCCGGACGGGCGGGAGCCGGTTCGGCGGCGGCGCGGCGCTCGGCCGTATCGGCGGCGTCAAGGTCGCCAAGGGCACGGTCCGCGTCGGTGACCAGGTGTGTGCGGGCAGGTGCAACGGGTCGGTCAACGGCACCAACGGAGGCAACGGCGGGGTCTGCGCCGGGCTGTGCAACGGCAGCGCCAACGGCGGCGACGGCATCAACGGCGGGACGGGCGCCAACGGCACGAACGGCGGCAACGGCGGGGTCTGCGTCGGGGTGTGCAACGGCAGCGTCAACGGGGGCAACGGCGGCAACGGCGGGGCCGCGCCGGCCGGCGGCGACGGCGGCGACGGGGGCCGGGGCGGCAACGGCGGCATCTGTGTCGGCGTCGGCTGCCAGACCAGCGGCCAGGGCGGCCGCGGCGGCGACGGCGGTGAGGGCTGACCCCCGCCGGGGATGTCACGGCCGGTCGGCGACCGGCGAGGAACTGCTCCAGGGGATCCCGACTCCTCCACACCGGGATCCCCTGGAGCCTTGTCGCAAAGGCACTCGCATGAACCACTCGATAGACTTCTCGGTATGGAAGGGCGGCCTGCCGCGTCCGTCGTCGGGTCGGCCCGTTGAAGGGGGCGGCCCCAGATGGGCACGGCAGCGAACCTGAGCGCGTACACGGGCCGGGCCTCCGGCCTGATCGGCCGGCAGATCGCGGGCTACCGCGTCGAGCGCCTGATCGGCCGAGGTGGCATGGCCGTCGTCTACTGCGCGAAGGACCTGCGCCTGGACCGGATGGTCGCGCTGAAGCTGATCGCCCCGGAGCGCGCCCGCGACGAGACCTTCCGACGCCGCTTCACCCACGAATCACGGGTCGCCGCGAAGATCGACCACCCGCACATCGTGCCCATCTTCGAAGCCGGTGAGACCGACGGCGTCCTGTACATCGCCATGCGGTACGTCTCCGGCCTCGACCTGCGGGGCCTGCTGGACCGGGAGGGCCCGCTGCCCGTCGCGACCGCCCTGCGCATCGCCGCCCAGGTGGCGTCCGCACTCGACGCGGCCCACGAGCACGATCTGGTCCACCGGGACGTGAAGCCCGCCAACATCCTCGTCGCGGCGGGCACCGACAGCGACCACCCCGAGCACGTCTACCTCACGGACTTCGGGCTCACCAAGAAGGCGCTGTCGCTCACCGGGTTCACCACGGCGGGCGAGTTCGTCGGCACGCTGGACTACATGGCGCCGGAACAGATCACCGGCCGTCCCGTGGACGGCCGGTGTGATCTCTACAGCCTCGCCTGCGTGGTCTACGAGTCCCTCGCGGGGGGTCCCCCGTTCGAGCGCGACGAGGACGTGGCCCTGCTGTGGGCGCACCAATACGACCAGCCGCCTCCCGTGACCGAGAGGCGGCCGGATATCGTGCCCGCGGTGAATGAGGTTTTGGGAAAGGCCCTGGCGAAGATCCCCGAGGACCGGTACGGATCCTGCCTGGAGTTCGTGGCGGCCCTGCGCGCCGCCGCCGGGCTCGGGAACGGCGCCGCCAAGCGCACCGTCCCGGGGAAGCCCGTTCCGCCGCCGGAGCCGCCGGCCTGGGCCCGGCCGGTCTTCCGAGGACCGACCGGCCTGCTCTGATCCGGGGTCACAGCCCCAGGGAGATGGCCAGGCGGGTCATTTCCGCCGTGGTGTTGATGCCCAGCTTGGCCCGGATGCGGCGCAGGTACGCGTCGACCGTGTGCTTGGAGAGTCCCATGAGGCGGGCCGTCTGCAGGTAGGTGCACCCGGCGGCGATGTAGCGCAGTGCCTCCTGCTCACGCGGGGCCAGCGCGGTGGCGGGGGCTTCGACGTGCGGCGTGGCGAGTGTGAGGCTCATGGGATTTCCTCCGACGAATCGGCTCGGTCATCGCTGCTCACACCTTCGGAAGCAGGGGACATATCCCGAATGTCGTCGTATGTCCCTGATAAAGAGCTTGTTCGTCGGAGTTCATGGCGGTGTCCGCCGACTGTCACAGGGGCGTCACAGGGACCCGAAGTCGACGAGGGACTGCTCGGCCCAGATGGTCTTGCCGATCACGGTGTGCCGGGTGCCCCAGCGCTGGGCGAGCTGGGCGACCAGCAGCAGGCCCCGCCCGCCCTCGTCGAAGATCCGGGCCCGCCGCATGTGCGGAGCGGTGCTGCTCGCGTCCGAGACCTCGCAGATCAGGGTGCGGTTCTCGTGGATCAGCCGCAGTTGGATCGGCGGCGCGCCGTAGCGGATGGCATTCGTGACCAGTTCGCTGACCAGCAGCTCGGTGACGAAGGAGGCCTCCTCGAGACCCCAGGCGGTCAGTTGCTCGGTGCACCGGCGGCGGGCCTCGGCGACGACGGAGGGGTCGGAGGCCAGGTCCCAGACGACGACCTGGTCGGCGTGCAGGGCACGGGTCCGGGCCACGAGCAGGGCGACGTCGTCATCGGGACGGTGGGTCAACAGAGCGGTCAGCACCCGGTCGCAGACCGTGTCCAGCGTGGAGGCGGGGCGGGCGAGGGCCGAGAACATGATGTCCAGGGCCTCGTCGATGTCGCGCTCGCGGGGTTGCAGCAGGCCATCGGTGTAGAGGGTGAGGATGCTGCCCTCGGGAAGCTCGACCTCGGCGGTCTCGAAGGGCAGACCGCCCAGGCCCAACGGCGGCCCGGCCGGGACGTCCAGGAGGTACACGGAGCCCTCGGGGGAGACCACGGCGGGCGGGGGGTGGCCGGCCCGGGCGACGGTGCAGCCCCGGGTGACCGGGTCGTAGACCACGTACAGACAGGTGGTGCCGATGCCCCCGGCCGCCTCCCCGTTGCCCTCCTGGTCGGCCTCGTCGGCGGACAGGTGGATGATCAGGTCGTCCAGGTGGGTGAGCAGCTCGTCGGGCGGCAGGTCCACGTCGGCCAGGGTGCGCACCGCGGTGCGCAGGCGGCCCATGGTGGCGGAGGCGCGGATGCCGTGGCCCACGACATCGCCCACGACCAGGGCCACCCGGGCGCCGGACAGGGGGATCACGTCGAACCAGTCGCCGCCCACGCCGGCCTCGGCCCCGGCGGGCAGATAGCGGGAGGCGATCTCCAGCGCCGGCTGGTCGGGCAGCGTGTGCGGGAGCAGGCTGCGCTGCAGGGTCATGGTGGTGGTGTGCTCGCGGGTGTACCGGCGCGCCTTGTGGATGCTGACGGCCGCTTTGGCCGTGAGCTCCTCGGCCAGCAACAGGTCCTCCGGCCGGAAGGGCTCCTGGCGCTCATGACGGCTGAAGACGGCCAGTCCGAGCGTGACACCGTCGGCGCGCAGCGGTACGAGCATCAGCGCGCGGGCCTCGTACTCGCCGATCCAGGCGGCCGAGGGGTCTTGGGACACCCACCGGGCCACGGCCGGATCGGTGGTCGCGTACACCGCGCCACGGCCCGCTTCCAGGCACTCGGCGGCAGGGGAGAGCGGCGGATAGACGGTCGTCGCCCCCACCGCGATCCGGGCCTCCGGGCTGCCTTCGAGGATCGACCGCACCGCCGTACGGGACACGGTGACCGGCCCGGTCACGGGGCGGGTGGACACCGCGTCGGGGCGCGGGGGAGGGTCCAGCAGGTCGACGACCGCGAGGTCGGCGAGCCGGGGGACGGCGACGTCGACCAGCTCCTGCGCGGTACGGGCGCTGTCCAGGGTGGTGCCGATGAGCGCCCCGGTCACGTCCGGCATGAGCAGTTGCTGCCGCTCACCCGCGATCGTGGTCCTGTCGTGAGCGGCCAGGCCGACGGCACGCACCCGGCCGTCCGGGTCCCGCAACGGGGACAGCGAGGTCGCCCAGCCGCGCTCCGGGCCGGCAGCCGCGGGGCGGACGAAGTCATCCAGGTGCTGCGGCTCACCGGTCTCCAACGCCAGGCGCATCCTCCGCTCGGTCTCCTCGCCGACGGGACCCGGCGCGATCTCCGGCAGCCGCAGCCCGCGCATCTCGGCCTCGGTGCGCGACAGCGTGCGCTCCATGCCGGCATTCGCCCGCAGCAGCCGCAGGTCGGAGCCGAAGATCGCCAGGAAGCAGGGGGACTGGTCGAAGGCCCATTCCTTCAGCACCTCGTCCCAGGGTGTGGTGGTCGTGGCCGTGCGCGCCGAATCGTGGGAGGCGTTCGTCTCCTCCGGCCGCTCACCGGGGGAGGTGGGAAGTTGCTCCATCGCCGCTCATCTCGCCCTCGCTAGTTCCCATGCCGCATTCCGACGGCAACCCGCATGGCCAGGGGCTCCACTGACAAGCATGATCCGGCAGGGCAATGAGCACCAACGCAGTGCCGTCACGGGCGGGCGAGGACGAGGGCGAGGACCGCGTCCCCCGTCTGCCACACCATCGCGCGGCGCCGGCCGCCGAGCACGGGCGGCCCGAGGTCGAGGATCTCGATGCCGCGCGCGGCGGCGCCGAAGATGCCGCTGCGGTCGGCCTTGACCGCGGCTTCCTTCAGCGCCCAGGCGCCGGCCAGGGCCTCGGGCCGCCGCGTGCCGATGAGGGAGAGCTCCCCGGGCGAGAATGCGTGGTCCGCGACACGGCGTACCACGGCGGCCGAGCCGGTCTCGCACAGGTCCACACCGACCGGTTCCGGTGCCAGGGCGGCGGCGACGTGGCGGGCGGTGTGGCTGATGGAGACGTTCAGGCCGGGCATCGGGCTGCCGCCGACGAGCACGTACGGACTGCCGTCGGCCCGGGGGAGGACCTCCACGTCCTGCGCCGGCGCGGCCACGGCCTCGCCGACCAGGCGCTTGGCCAGCAGCCGGCCGGCCAGCCACTCGGCCTGCCGCCAGGCCGGGAGTGCGCCGACCACGTGGCGCTCGGCCGGTGAGAGAGCCGGCGGGCGAGCCGGCGGGAGAGCCGGCGACAGGGGCGGCGCCGCGGGGAGGTCGGCGCGCCGGGCCACCATCAGGGACGCTCCGCCCCATCGGTGGAGGCCGCCCGGCGCGATCGACCGGAAGGTGGTGTTCATGACGGCGGGCCTCAGGCGGCGGCCGGGGCCGCGGCCCGAGCCGGCTGCCGCAGCTCATGCGCCAGCGCGGTCACCGTGCGGCGGATCTGGTCGGGCGTGTGGTCACACGTGACGAAGAAGCGCAGCCGGGCCATCTCCTCGGGGACCGCCGGGTAGAGGATCGGGTTGACGCTGATGCCCTGCCGGAACAGGGCCTCCGCCAGCCGCAGGGTCTTCAGGGAGTCCCCGACGATGCACGGCACGATCGGCGTGTCGTGACTCTCCCCGATGTCCACGCCCGCCTCGCGCGCGAGGCGGACGAACAGCGCGGCGTTCTCCGAGAGACGTGCCACGCGCTCCGGCTCGGCCCGCAGCACGCGCAGGGCGGTGAGGGACGCGGCGGCGTCGGCCGGGGTCATGCCCGCGCTGAAGACGAAACCCGGAACGGTGTACCGCAGGTACTCCACGACCGCCCGGTTCCCGGCGACGTAGCCACCGCAGCTCGCCAGCGCCTTGGACAGCGTGCCCGACCACAGTTCCACGGCCGAGCGGTCGATGCCGAAGTGTTCGCCGATGCCGCGCCCGGTAGCGCCGATCGTCCCGATGCTGTGCGCTTCGTCGATCATCAGCAGCGCGCCGTGCCGGCGCTTGACCTCGACGAGCGCCGGCAGGTCGGCGATGTCGCCGTCCATGCTGTACACGCCCTCGATGACGACGAGCACCCGCCGGTACTGGTGGCGGACCCTCGTGAGGAGGGCGTCGAGGGCGGCCGCGTCGTTGTGGGGGAAGGGCCGCCGTGTCGCGCCGGACAGCTTGCACCCCTGCAGGATGCTGTCGTGGGCGAGGGAGTCGTGGACGACGAGGTCCCCCGGTCCGACGAGGTGTCCGATCACGGTGACGTTGGTGGCGTGCCCGTTGGCCAGTGTGACGGCGGCCTCGCATCCGAGCAGGTCGGCGACCTCCGTGTCGAGTTCCACGTGGAGCGGACGGCTGCCCGACAGCAGCCGGCTGGCGGACACCGAGGTTCCGTAGCGCTCGATCGCCTCCTTGGCCGCCTGGTTCACCCGGGCGTGGGTGGCCATGCCCAGGTAGTTGTAGCCGGCGAACGAGAGGAGCTCCCGGCCGTCGACGACGGTGGTGTCCGTCATGCCGCCCTCGTGGACGAGGAAGTACGGATTGGGCAGCCCGAGCTCTCCGAGCGCGGCGATACGGCGGCCGTGCTCGGTGACCTCCGGGAAGCACTCGATCCGCGTGTGCTCCTCGGGCAGCGGGGCCTGCTGGTCGGCGGGCCGCGCCGGTGGTGCCTCGTCCTCGTACGCGTTCTCGTGCTCGGCGCGCTGACCCGGGACCGCGGCGGGCGTTGCCGGAGCGGGCGTGGCCTCGACGGGAGCGGCCTCGACGGGAGCGGTGACGGGAGCGGTGACGGGAGGCATGATCTCGGCCGAGCCGGTCGTGATGAGCGCGGAGATCCTCCCTACGGTCGGCCGGTCGGCCACCGTCTCGTCGAACCTCCACCGCGGCCACTGCCGCTGGAGGGAGGTGAACAGGTCGGTCAGCATCAGCGAGTCAAAACCGAGGTCGTCGATCAGCAACTGGTCGCCGTGCAGGTGATCCACCGGGAACGCGCTGATCCGGGCCACGTGCGCGAACACGATTTCGGTGACCTCGTCCGTGCCCCCGATCGACGAAGTCTCCTCGTCGGCCGGTGCGGCGACCGGCACGGAGACCTCCGCCTCCGGCTCCACCTCGGGCTCCGGCTCCGGCTCGGGCCGGGCCTGGGCCGGGGCTTCGGCCTGGACGGAGGCGGCCGAGGCGGCGGAGGCGCGGGCCGCCTGCTTCGCGGGGCGCCCGCCGGACACCCAGTACGACTGGGAGGCGAGCTTCGCCACCGGCAGGTCCACCAGACGGCGGTCCTCCTCGGGAACCAGGGCGCGCGGATCGACCGGGACGCCCATGACGGCGAGCCGGGCGAGGGCCAGGACGAAGGCGCGCCCGTCGTCAGGCTCCGCCCCCGCGGCGGGGACGACGTGGACGTCGCCGTGGCCGGTGAGGTTGCGGCGGACCGAGGTGAGCAGCGAGCTGCCGCCTGCCACCTGGACGAAGACGCGGGCACCCTGCTCGTACGCGGTGTGCACGGCATCGTCGAAGTGGACCGGCGTGGACGCGTGCCGGGCCCACAGCTCGCGCAGCCGCTCGGGGTCGGCGCAGGCCTGCGCGTTCACGGACGAGACGAAGGCCAGCGCGGGGCTGCCGACGGGACGGGCCGCGAGGTCCGCGCGCACGGTCTCCTCGGCGGAGGCCAGCCGCGGCGAGTGGAAGGCGCTGGACACCTCCAGCATGGCCGTGACGATCCCGGCCTCGGCGCAGGCCTGCCGCATGGCGGCGAGCCCTTGCGGAGTGCCGCTCACCACGACCTGCCGGGGCTGGTTGAAGCAGGCGAGCCACACGTCGTCGATGCCGTCGACGAGCCGGCGGCAGGTCTCCTTGTCGCTCTGCACGGCGAGCATCCCGCCCTGCAGTCCGGTCTCCGCCTGCCGCAGCGCCGCGCCGCGGCGCACCAGCAGCCGGACGGCGTCCTCGTCCGTGAGGGCTCCGGCGGCCGCGGCCGCGGCGAACTCACCGACGCTGTGGCCGAGGGCGAGGTCGGGAGTGACCCCGCAGTCGGCGAGGAGCCGGGTCGCGGCGATCTGGACGGTACCGAGCAGCGGCTGGCACACCTCGGTGGCGCCGAGCCGCTGCCCGAGCTCCTCGGTGCGGCCGCGGGTGTACGCGGTGGACGCGGCCTCGCCGTACAGCAGGTCGGCGAGGTCGAAGCCGGTGTCCCGGCGGGCCACGGCGCTGAGGACCCCGACGGTCGCCCGGAACCCGGTGAACCGCTCGTGGAGGTCCTCCATCATGCCCGGCCGCTGACTGCCCTGACCGGGGAAGAGGAAGGCGATCCGGCGCTGCTCGGCCGGCAGCGGAGCGTCGGCGGCGAAGGCGCCCTCGCCGAGGTCGCCCCGGGCGCCGTCGACGAGCTGCTGACGTGCGTGGCGCAGCCGCTCGACGAACCCGTCCGTGTCGGTGGCCACGATCGCGAGCCGGGCCGTCAGCGGCCGGCGCGCGCCCAGCGTGTGGGCCAGTGCCGTGATCGGCGGCCGGTCTGCCGCGTCGAGTGCGTCGAGCACGTCGAGTACCTCGCCGATGTGCCGGTCCAGCAGCTTGGGGTTGCCGGCCGACAGCAGTACGAGGTGGGGCGCGGGGACCTCGGTCCGTACGGCCGGGCCGACGACGGGCGGGGCGGGCGGCGCCTCCTCCAGCACCACGTGGACGTTCGTGCCGCCGAAACCGAAGGAACTGACGGCGGCCCGCCGCGGGGCGTGCGCGCTCGGCCAGGGCCGCGCGGTCTCGGCGATGCGCAGGCCCGCGGCGGAGATGCCCAGGTCCGGATGGGGGGTGGTCCGCGGCTGAGGCACGATCGTGCCGTGGTGGACGACCAGGGCCGTCTTGATCAGCCCGGCGACGCCCGCCGCGGCCAGGGAGTGCCCGATGAGGGCCTTGCCCGCGGCGAGGTAGCACAGGGCGGGGTCGTCGTCGGGGTACTCGGTGCGCAGCCGGCGCAGCGCCTCCGTCTCGGCGCGGTCGCCCGCGGCGGTGCCGGTGCCGTGGGCTTCGAGGAAGCCGACGGAGGAGGGCGCGACCCCGGCGTCGTCGTAGGCGCGGAGCATGGCGCGCAGCTGGCCTTCGGCGGTGGGGACCAGCGGTCCGGGAGAGGCGCCGTCGTTGGCCGAGCCGATGCCCTTGATCACCGCGTAGACGCGGTCGCCGTCGGCGAGGGCGTCGGCGAGCGGCCGGATGACGACGACACCCGCTCCCTCGCCGAGGACGAAGCCGTCGGCCTCCTCGTCGAACGGGCGGCACACCCCGGTGGCGGACAGCGCGCGGAGCCGGGAGAAACCGACCAGGCTGTCCGGGGTGAGGTTGAGGTACACCCCGCCGACGACGGCGATCCGGCAGGTGCCCAGCCGCAGGTGGGCGATCGCCTGGTCGAGGGCGACCAGTGAGCCGGAGCAGGCGGCGTCGACGGCGAAGCTGGGGCCGCCGAGGTCGAACTGCCGGCTGACCGTGCCGGCCGCCATGTTGAGGAGGCTCCCGGGCAGTGTGAAGCTCTGGATGGTGCCGAGCCGTCCCGCCTGCTCCTTGACGGCGTCGAGTCCCTCCTGGTCGTTCGGGTCGAGCGCGTCCTCGGCCAGGGTGATGGCGCGCATGGGGGCCGCCATGAGGTCCTTGTAGTCGGACACCGATATGCCGAAGAAGACCCCGGTGTTCTCCCGGTCGAAGTCGCCGCGCCCGAGCCCCGCGTCGTCGAGCGCCTCGCGGGTGACGTCGAGCATCAGCCGGTGTTGCGGGTCCATGGTCCGGGCGCGCGCGGGCGGCACGCCGTAGTAGAGGGCGTCGAAGCGGTCCACGTCGTCGAGGAAGGCCACCTGGTCGGTGTAGGCCGCGTTGGGCGCCGACCGGTTGCCGGGCTCGTGGAAGGTCTCGTGGTTCCAGCGTTCCGACGGGACCGCGGAGAACTGACGCTCCCCGCTCATCAGGAGCTTCCAGTAACCGTGTACGTCGGGGGCTCCGGGGAAGCGGCAGCCGAGTCCGGTGATGGCGATGTCCATGACGGTTCTTCCTTCGGTGTGTCGTGCGGGATGCGTACGGGGTGTGCGCCCTGGTGGTCAGCGGCGCGCGGGGGCGTGGGTGCAGAGGCCGGTGCGGACCGGGGCCCGGCGGCGTGCCGGGGGACACCTCCCGGAGGTCCCCGGGGGAGGTCGGGGCGCCGGGCGCGGCGCCTTGCGCCTCAAGGCCCGCGGTGCCCACCAGTTCAGGCCGCCCGCCAGGCGCATGAGCGCCGGTACGAGGACGCCCCGTACGAGCGTGGCGTCGAGGAGAACGCCCAGACCCGCGCCGATCCCGAAGAACTGCAGCAGGGAGACCCGGGAGGTGCCGAAGCTGAGCAGGGTGAAGGCGAGCAGCGCGCCGGCGGTCGTGACGATGCCGCCCGTGCGGGCGATGCCCGAGACGATCGACGCGTCGTCGTCCTGCCCGGCGTCGTGCGCCTCCTTGATCCGGGCGAGGACGAACACCTCGTAGTCCACCGAGAGCCCGAAGACGATGCAGAACAGCAGCACCGGCATGGTCGTGCTGAGGGGGCCGGGGGTGAAGCCGAGCAGGTGGCGCAGATGGCCCGTCTGGAAGATCCACACCATGGCGCCGAGGACGGCGGTGAGGCTCAGGGCGTTCAGCGCGATGGCCTTCAGCGGCAGGAGCAGGCTGCGCGTGAATCCGAGCAGCAGCACGAAGGTGGTGAGGGTGATCACGGAGAGGGCCAGCGGCAGCCGGTCCCCCACGGTGGCCTTGGCGTCGACCAGGACCGCGCTCGGCCCGCCGACGAGGACCTCGGTGCCCGCCGGGGCGGGAGCCTCGCGGACGTCGTGCACGAGCCGCTGTGCCGCTTGCGACTGGGGGTCGACCAGGGGAACGACCGAGAGCCGGACCGGGTCCTCGCCGACGGGCCCCACGACCTGCGCGACATGAGGCAGCGCGGACAGCCGGCGGAGGTACTCGGCCCGCGCCTGCGGGGACGACGTACCCGTCACGACCACCGTCAGCGCGTCGGCGCCCTTCATGTCGAACTCCTCGCGCACCAGGTCCCCGGCCTGCCGGCTCGACGCGCTCAGCGGCAGCGCACGGTCGTCGGGGGTGGCGAAACCGGCGTGCGCGAACGGCCCGGACAGCAGCACCAGCAGACCGATCACGGGCAGCGCCGCGAGCAGCGGGCGGCGTACGACGATCCGCGCCAGCCCCTCCCAGAAGCGCGACCGCGAGCCCGCGTGCACCCGGCGGCGCCACGGCACGGGCCAGGCGTTCACCCGCCGCCCGAGCAGCGTGAGCAGAGCCGGCAGCACGGTCACGGCGCTCACCGCCGCGATCGCCACCACGGCGATGCCCGCGTAGGCGAAGGAGCGCAGGAAGTACGGAGGGAACACCAGCAGCGTCGCGAGCGCGGCGGAGACCGTGGCGGCACTGAAGAGGATCGTGTGGCCCGCGGTGCGCACGGTCCGTACGGCGGCGTTGCGCGGCCGGTACCCGGCGGCGAGCTCCTCACGGAACCGGGAGACGATCAGCAGGCCGTAGTCGATGCCCAGCCCCAGGCCGAGCGCCGTGGTGAGGTTCAGCGCGAACACGGACACGTCGGTGACTGCGCCGAGGACGCTCAGGACCAGCAGGGTCCCGGCGATGGCCAGGACCCCGATCAGCAGGGGCAGCGCGGCGGCCACCACACTGCCGAACACCAGGACCAGCAGCACCAGCGTGCCGGGCAGGACGACGGACTCGGCCCGCTTCAGGTCGGACTCCGCGATGTCCTGGAGCTCGGCGTCGATGAGCGCCGTGCCGCCCACGCGCACGGCCAGGGCCGTCGTGGAAGCGGCCGGGGTGGTCAGCTCGTCGCGCAGGCGCTCGACCCGCGCGCCGAGCTGTTCCCCCTCGCCGTCCACGTGCGCGAGGAGCAGGGCCGAGTGTCCGTCCCGGCTGCGCAGCTCCGCCGCGCCGCCGGTCCAGTACGAGGTCACGGCGCTCACGTGCGGACGGGCGGCGAGCCGCTCGGTCAGGGCCTTGCCCGCGCTCCGGACCGCCGGGTCCTCGACGTAACCGCTGAGCGTCCGCGCGACGACGACCAGATTCGGGGAGGCCCCTTGGTGCTCGGCCACCACACGGGCGGCGCGGCTGGACTCGGAGCGCGGGTCGTCGTAGCCCTGCGACTTCAACCGGCCGGCCGATCCCGCACCGAACACGACGGACAGCAGCAGGAACACGAGCGCGGCGAGGAGGACGAGCCGGGGGCGGCGGGTCACGAAGACCCCTGCACGGGGGTACATGGTGCCTCCGATCCCTGGTCGATCCCGATGGCGGTCCGTTCCTCCTGCGCTGTGCAGGACGGTCGATCTCCACCGTGCCCGCGGGAGGGCCGGGGCCGTAGCCCCGGCAATTCGTCACTTGACAGGTGCCGTCGGACGGTGTCCGGGTTGTCCACAGGCTCGGGTGGGCCGGCCGGGGGTGTCGGCAGGTGCGGCTAGGCTTCTCCAATGGGCCTTACCGACGCGTCCCCCGAGATCTCCGATCCTCTTGCCGTGCTCCACCGTGTCTTCGGATACGACTCCTTCCGCGGTGAGCAGCAGCAGATCATCGAGCAGGTGGCCGGCGGCGGTGACGCCCTCGTGCTCATGCCGACCGGCGGCGGAAAGTCGCTCTGCTACCAGATCCCGGCGCTCGTCAGAGAAGGCACGGGCGTCGTGATCTCGCCGCTCATCGCGCTGATGCAGGACCAGGTGGACGCGCTCACCGCCCTCGGCGTGCGGGCCGGGTTCCTCAACTCGACGCAGGACCCGTACGAGCGCCAGGCCGTCGAGCAGGCCTTCCTCGCCGGCGAGCTGGACCTGCTCTACCTGGCGCCCGAGCGGCTGCGCACCGAGGGCACCCAGCGGCTGCTCGACCGGGGCACGGTGGCGCTCTTCGCGATCGACGAGGCGCACTGCGTCGCCCAGTGGGGCCACGACTTCCGGCCGGACTACCTGGCGCTGTCGATGCTCCACGAGCGCTGGCCCAAGGTGCCGAGGATCGCACTGACCGCGACGGCCACCGAGGCCACCCACGCCGAGATCGCGAAGCGGCTGGGCCTTCAGGACGCCCGGCACTTCGTCGCCAGCTTCGACCGGCCGAACATCCAGTACCGCATCGTCGCCAAGAACAACCCGCTCAAGCAGCTGCTGGAGCTGATCCGGACCGAGCACGAGGGGGACGCCGGAGTCGTCTACTGCCTCTCGCGGGCCTCGGTCGAGAAGACGGCGGCCTTCCTGGTCGAGCAGGGCATCGACGCCGTGCCGTACCACGCGGGAATGGACGCCCGCGCCCGTGCGGCGAACCAGTCGCGCTTCCTGAGGGAGGACGGGGTCGTGGTGGTGGCCACGATCGCCTTCGGCATGGGCATCGACAAGCCGGACGTCCGCTTCGTGGCCCACCTCGACCTGCCGAAGTCGGTCGAGGGCTACTACCAGGAGACCGGCCGCGCCGGCCGCGACGGCGAGCCGGCCACGGCATGGCTGGCGTACGGCCTCCAGGACGTGGTCCAGCAGCGCAAGATGATCGACGGCTCCGAGGGCAACGAGGCGCACCGCCGGGCGCTGGCCATGCACCTGGACGCCATGCTCGCGCTGTGCGAGACGGTCGACTGCCGCCGGGAGCGGCTGCTGGAGTACTTCGGCCAGCTGGGCGGGCCCTGCGGCAACTGCGACACCTGCCTGACGCCGGCCGAGTCCTGGGACGGGACGGTCGCGGCGCAGAAGCTGCTGTCCACGGTGTGGCGGCTGGCGAAGGAACGACGCCAGAAGTTCGGCGCGGGGCAGATCATCGACATCCTGCAGGGCAAGAAGACGGCCAAGGTCATCCAGTTCGACCACGACGCGCTGTCGGTGTTCGGAGTCGGTTCGGACCTCGGCACCGCGGAGTGGCGGGGCGTCGTACGCCAGCTGCTCGCGCTGCGGCTGCTGGCCGTGGAGGGCGATTTCGGGACGCTCGTGCTCACGGACGACAGCGGCGAGGTCCTGGGCGGGCGCCGCAAGGTCACGATGCGCAAGGAGACGGCGACGGCGAGCCCCGCGCGGAAGGAATCCGCGTCGCGCAAGGGCAAGGGCGCCCGGGTACCGGCCGACCTGCCGGCGGCCGCGGTCCCGGTCTTCGAGGCCCTGCGCGCCTGGCGGGCCGCGACGGCGCGCGAGCAGGGCGTGCCGGCGTACGTCGTCTTCCACGACGCGACGCTGCGGGAGATCGCGACGCGTCTGCCCGGCACGGTCGAGGAGCTGGGCACGGTCGGCGGGGTCGGGGAGGCCAAGCTCGCCAAGTACGCCGAAGGCGTGCTCGACGCCTTGGCCGAGGCCCACGCCACGGTCCCGGCCCCGGTCCCGGCCCAGGCCACTGCGTCCCCGGCCGAGTCCGTCCCTGCCCCGGCCCCGGCCGCCCCGTCCGAGTCCGTCCCTTCGCCGGCGCCGGCGCCGGCGCCGGCGCCGGCGTCTCGTCATGCGGCGCCGTACGACGAAGAGCCGCCCTTCGACCTGGACGAGATGGACCCGCCGTGGGACGACTGGGAGTAGTCGAGCCGGTCACACCCAGTCGTCGGCCCCGGGGTCTCCGCCCTCGGCCCAGGCCACCAGGCGCCGGATGTAGTGCGTCCAGCCCTCCGCCTGCGCGGCGCAGGCCTCCGGGGAGGACAGGCCGTGGTGGGCCAGACGCAGCAGGGTCCCCTCGCCGACCCGCTCGAGGGCGATCTCCACGGTGGTGGACCCGGGCGGAGGGGGCATGCCGCCCTCGGCCCATCCCCAGGTGAACACGATCCGATCGGGCGGGTCGATCTCGATGAACCGCCCCTCGGCGACGTTGTCGCCCCTGACGCTGATCCGGTAGGCGCCGCCGGGCTCGAAGGCGAATTCGCCGTCCTTGCCCATCCAGGCGAGCCACTTGTCGCTTTCGGCGAAGAAGGAGAACACCGTCTCGGGGCGGGCGGCGATATGCCGCTCCAGAGTCACCACGTCCGTGTTCACCTGCGGTCCCTTCGCCGACGCCGGCACCGGAGAGCAGCTTATGGCCGGGACCCACCTGCGTGGCGGGTGAGCCGCGAGCGCTTCGTTCAAGACCGGGTGGCGGTGCGTGCCCCAGGCTGCCCGACATGAACGAGCGAAGCTTCACTCCCGCGCTGGGCCGGTTCGCGCCCACGCGCTTCTACGATTTCGTGCTGTCCCTGACGCGCGAGCGGCTGTGGCGCGGCCTGCTGGCGATGCACGTGGCGCCGCGGCCCGGCGACGTGATCCTCGACGTGGGCTGCGGTACCGGCTCGACGACGTTGCTGCTGGAGCGGATCGAACCGCGCGCACGCGTCGTCGGTGTCGATCCCGACCGCGACGTGCTGGAGATCGCGCGGCGCAAGGCCGCCGTCACCGGCGCGGCGGTGGAATGGCGGGAGGGCATGGGCGACGCGCTGGCCGAGACGGTCGCAGCGGACTCCGTGAACACCGTGGTTTCCAGCCTGGTGCTCCACCAGTGCCCGCTCGCGGTGAAGCGGGCGATTCTCGGGTCGATGTTCGCGGCGCTGCGGCCCGGCGGAAGACTGGTGATCGCCGACTACGGCCGGCAGCGGACCCGGTCGATGCGCCTCGCTTTCCGACTGGTGCAGTGGGCGGACGGCAAGGAGGACACGCAGCCGAACGCCGACGGCGTCCTGCCGCGGCTGATGGTCGACGCCGGGTTCGACGAGGTGCGCGAGGCCGAGGTCGTGTCAACGGTCACCGGTTCGATCTCGGTCTACGTCGCCCGGCGCCCCTGAGGGGCCCGAGGGGCGCAGCATCGGCACCACGGCCGACGGCGTGAGTCCGATCATCTCGCGCATCTGCCGGGTGAAGTGCGCCTGATCGGCGAAGCCGCCCGTGACCGCCGCCCCGGCGAGCGACTGGCCCGCGCGCAACGCCTCGGCGGTGCGGGCCAGTCGGTGCCAGATGCGCCGGCGCGCGAGCGTCATGCCCAACTGCTGCTGGGCGAGGGCCCGAAGACGCTGGGGGGAGAGGCCGACCCGGGCTGCGAGCTCGGGCATCGTGAGACTCGCGGTCGCCGGGGTGTCCATGGCCGCCAGGAGGCGGCCGTCGAGCCGGGTCGACGGCCGCGCGCCGGAGCGGACGAGGTCCCGCTCGCTGAGCGCGTGCAGCTCGGGGACCGGGCTGATGCCACCGGCGCAGCGCTCGCGCAGCAGGTCGGCGAAGGCGCACTGCGGCTCGATGAAGAACGTGCGCTGGTGCGGCATCGGCAGCATGCGGTGCGGCACCATCGGCGGCACGGCCAGCGCGATGCCGCGATGCGCGGTCCCGGCGGCGTCCACCATCGTGACCTCGCCGCGCAGGGCGATGGCCAGCTGGAAGGCGGCGTGCCGGTGCGGGGAGTTGTCGGTCGTCGGCCCCTGGTAGAACGCGTACCCGGCCCCGATGGCGAAGCGCGCCCCCGCCGCATCCTCCTGCATGATCTCCCCCTCCTGGATGCCGCGCCGGGGGCTCAACGCGCGGCCCGACGCGGACGTTCCACCCACCCCGCCGCGCCGGCGCGGCGCGGGGTCAGGACCCGGCGTCGAGCAGCCGCGTGCGGAACAGGTCGAGCACCTGGTCCAGCGCCGCCCGGGTCGGTTCGCCGGGGGCGTCGATCAGATGCTCGGTCAGCACGGAGTGCGGGGGCAGCAGCCCCTCGGGGTTGGCGGAGGCGTCCTCCAACTCGACGGCGACGAAGGCCTCGCCGAGCTCACGCCGCAGGAACGCGAACCGGCCCCCGGGCACGAACCGGTCGCCCTTGAACCGCAGCCCCATGACCTGCAGTCCCTCCCGCTCGCAGCGCCCCCGTACGACGGCCAGCTCCTCGGGGCTGATGTCGATCGTCCGCGAACGGCCCGCCGACACGGCCACCGGCAGCGACGGCTGGGACAACACCGGCGCGACCAGCCGGGGGTCGGTCGCCATCGCCAGGGCGAAGCCCCCGGTCAGGCACATCCCGACGGCTCCGACGCCCGGGCCGCCGCAGCGCTCGTGCTCATGGGCGGCCAGGGCGCGCAGCCAGGTCACGACCCGGGAACCACGGCCCGTGGCCAGCAGGGTGAACTCCCGGCTCACGCACACCTTGAGGATCGACGAGGCGGCGTAACGCCCGGCGCTCAGCCGCCCGTGCGCCTCGGGGCGGGGGTCGAGCCCGGGCTCGCCGAACAGCACCGGGAGCACGACCGTGCAGCCGATCGCCGCGACCCGGTCCGCGAACTCCAACACCTTCGGCGTGATGCCCGGAATCTCGGCCATCACGATCACGGCGGGGCCGCTGCCGCGCCGCAGGATCCGGCGTTCGGTGCCCTCGTGCGTGAACGTGCTCCGCTCGTAGCCGGACAGGTCGTGGTCGGCCATGACTCGTCTCATCCCCTCCGCACACCGGATCGGGCCGGGAGGAACTCGCCGGCCCCGGGGGAGTGTCGCACGCGGGCAAGCAGGCGTCCGGAGCCGGGCGGAGACTGGGTGCATGCGGGTGGATGCGCGGGCGATCGAGCTCGGCGGCCTGACCAAGACGTACGGGCCCGTCGTCGGGATCGAGGCGCTGAGCCTGACGGTGGACGAGGGCGAGGTGTTCGGGTTCCTCGGCCCCAACGGGGCGGGCAAGACGACCACGCTGCGCTGCCTGACCGGTCTGCTGCGGCCTACGGCGGGGCGGGTCAGGGTGCTCGGCCTCGATCCCGTCGGCGACCACCGTCGGCTCGCCGGGGCGCTCGGGTACCTGCCCGGCGAGCTGCGGCTCTACCCGGAACTCACCGGCGCGCAGACCCTGGACCTGCTGTGTTCCCTCCAGGGCGTGCCCGCCCCGCTCCGCGGCGAGCTGTGCGACCGGCTGGGGCTGAGCGCCACGGTCCTGCGGCGCACGGTGGGCGGGTACTCCCGGGGCATGAAGCAGAAGCTGGGGCTCGTGCAGGCGCTGCAGCACGACCCTCGGCTGGTCGTCCTGGACGAGCCGACGGAGGGGCTGGATCCGCTCGTGCAGGAGACGTTCTTCGAGCTGATGGAGGAGGCGGCGGCCGGCGGCCGGACGGTGCTGTTGTCGAGCCATGTGCTGCCCGAGGTGCAGCGGGCCTGCGGGCGGGTGGCCATCGTTCGGGAGGGACGGCTGGTGACGGTGGAGAGCGTCGCCGCCCTCCGGGAGGCGCGGGCACGACGAATCCGCCTGGACTTCGGCGATGGCGAGGGCGCGCGTCCCCTGGGGCGGGCGGACCAGTGGGCGCCCCACTGGGAAGGCGACCGGGTGGAGCTGCTCGTACCCCCGAGCGAGGTGGTGGCGGCACTGCGCGGTCTGCTGGCCCTGGGGGTCGCCGACGTCACCGTGGAGGAGGCGGGGCTGGACGAGGCCTTCCTGGACCTCTACCGGAACGGGAACGCGGGGGAGGCGGAGCCGTGAGGGACCGGTGGCCGCTGCTCTGGCTGGCGCTGCACCGGCGTCGGCGGATGCTGATCGCCCTGGTGCTGGGGATGGTCGTCTTCGAGGCGCTCATCGTGGTCGTGGCGAACACCATCGCGCCGGGACAACTGTTCTCGGCGGGCGGCAAGGGGCCGCCGTCGGCGTACCGGGCGTTCAGCGGCTCGGGCGGCGACGTGTCGATCGCGAGCTACCCCGGGCTGCTCGGAGCGGGCCTGGTGCACCCGTTCTGGATCGCCATGCAGCTGACCGCGATCGGTTCGCTGGCCGCGGCGGCGGTGGCCGCCGACGTGGAATCCGGGACCGTCGAACTGGTCATGGTCCGCCCGGTCAGCCGGAGCCGGTTGCTGGCCGAGCGGGCGGCGGCCCTGGGGATCGTGGTCCTCGCCTTGAACGCGGCGGCCACGGTGACGGTCGCGGCGGGAGTCTGGCTGTCCCCGGACATCCACCGGGCCGTGCCCTTGAGCGGCGTCTTCGCCGCCGGGGTGATGGGCTGCGGCTTCGCGCTGTGCGTGGCGGGGCCTGCGCTGGCCGTATCGGCCTGGGGGCGCCGACGCGCCCAGGTGGTGGGCGTGACGATCGTGATCGGCGCCGTCGGCTTCGCCGTGAACTTCATCGCCCTGGCCTGGTCGGCGGTGGCGCCGCTGAGGTTCGTCAGCCCGTTCCACTACTACACACCGGGCGACGCGCTGGCGCGCGGCCAGGTGCTGTGGCCCCAGCTGGGCGTCCTCGTCGGCGTAGGAGTGCTGGGGCTGCTGTGGGGGCACGCGTTGCTTTTGAGGCGGGACCTCGCGCCCTAGCGAGATGCCCGGAATGTCAGGCGGGAAGCCTTACCCGCGGGTAGAGCCGCCGGGCGGGGAGCCGGTGCCGGATTGATCTGCGCGCCCCGGCTTGACCGATGGGCCTGCGGCAACGTAATTTCAAGCGAAACGACTTGTGAACTGTCACTGTTGAAAGGAGGCGAACTCGGATGTCCACCATCTCCGACCTGCATCGCCTCGCTCAGCGTGACGTCTGGGTTCCGGGTCGTGTAGCACACGGCTGCTGAACAGCCCCTCTTCCCGGCGTGCCCGATTCCGGGTCCCGGCATCTTTTTGATCTCTTTCACCGCCTTCGGCATGTCGTTGCGCGGCCTCCGGCACATCGTTGCGTGCTGATTTGCGCTCTGGGTACTCGAGCTGCGCCACCGAAATAGAAAGCTCCTGAAATGGCGACTAGGACAATCAGATTGATCGCGCACCGAAATGGGGTTGCGCCATGGTAGCCGCGCGGATCACGGTCAACGGGGAAGAGACGCCGCTTTCACCGGCCGCGCCCCACACCACGGTGCTCGATTTCCTTCGTGACCGTGGCCTCACGGGCACCAAGGAAGGCTGTGCCGAGGGCGAATGTGGCGCCTGTTCGGTCCTGGTGGCCCGCCCCGGCGTGGACAAGCCCACTGACTGGGTGGCGGTCAACGCCTGCCTGGTCCCGGCCGCGGCGCTCGACGGCCAGGAGGTCATCACTTCCGAAGGCCTCGCCACCCCCGGCGAAGCGGGCGCGCCCCCCACCCTGCACCCGGTGCAGGAGGAGATGGCGGTCCGCGGTGGATCCCAGTGCGGTTACTGCACGCCGGGATTCATCTGCAGCATGGCCTCCGAGTACTACCGCCCCGACCGCTGTGCGCACGGGGAATCGGCGGACGGTGCGGACCACGCCGATGCCGAGCACGGTCCGAACGGTTTCGATCTGCACTCGCTGAGCGGAAACCTGTGTCGCTGTACGGGCTACCGCCCGATTCGCGATGCCGCGTTCGCCGTCGGTGAGCCCACCGAGGACGACCCGCTGGCGCAGCGTCGCGAGCAGGAGCCGCCGGCGCCGGCCGTCACCGAGTACACCCAGGGCGACAGCACGTTCGTGCGCAAGAGCACCCTGGCCGAAACGCTGCAGCTGCTGCGCGAGCGCCCCGACGCGGTCGTGGTGGCCGGTTCCACCGACTACGGCGTCGAGGTCAACATCCGTTCCCGTCGTGCGGACCTGGTGGTCGCCATCGACCGGCTGCCCGAGCTGCGGGAGCTGCGCGTCGAGTCCGACCACATCGAGATCGGCGCGGCGGTCACCCTCACCGAGATCGAGCGGCGCCTCGACGGCGACGTCCCGCTGCTGGCGGAGCTGTTCCCGCAGTTCGCGTCGCGCCTGATCCGCAACAGCGGCACCCTCGGCGGCAACCTGGGTACCGGTTCCCCCATCGGTGACAGCCCGCCGGTGCTGCTCGCGCTGGAGGCGTCGCTCGTACTCGCCGACGCCGACGGTGAGCGCGTGGTCCCGCTGGCGGAGTACTTCACCGGGTACCGGCAGAGCGTGCGCCGTCCCGACGAGCTGATCCGCGCCGTGCGCATCCCGCTGCCGCTGTCGCCCGTCACGGCGTTCCACAAGATCGCCAAGCGGCGCTTCGACGACATCTCCAGCGTGGCGATCGGTTTCGCGCTCGACATCGAGGACGGCATCGTCCGCAAGGCCCGCATCGGCCTGGGCGGCGTGGCCGCCACCCCGATCCGTGCACTCGCCACCGAGGCGGCCCTCGAGGGCAAGCCGTGGTCGGCGGAGACCGTCGAGGCCGCGGCCCGGGTGCTGCGGGGCGAGGGAACGCCGATGAGCGACCACCGCGCCAGCGCCATCTACCGTTCCGCGATGCTCGGCCAGAGCCTGCTGAAGCTGCACGCACAGACCACCGAGGCGGTGTCGTCATGAGTCATCTGTCCGAGCGTCCCGAGAAGCCCGTAGTCGGCGTCTCGATGCCGCATGAGAGCGCGTTCCTGCACGTCACCGGCACCGCGCTCTACACCGACGACCTGGTCTACCGGACCAAGGACACGCTGCACGCGTACCCGGTCCAGGTCATGAAGACCCGCGGCCGGATCACCAAGCTGAACACCGAGCCCGCGCTCGCCGTGCCCGGCGTGGTCCGCGTGCTCACCGGCGCCGACGTGCCCGGCGTCAATGACGCCGGCATGAAGCACGACGAGCCGCTCTTCCCCGACGAGATCCAGTTCCACGGCCACTCGGTCGCCTGGGTGCTCGGCGAGACCCTGGAGGCCGCCCGGCTCGGTGCGGCGGCCGTCGAGGTGGAAGTCGACGAAGAGCCCTCGATCATGACGCTGAAGGAAGCGATCGCGGCCGAGGCCTTCCACGGCGCCCGTCCCCTGATGGAGACCGGCGACATCGACGCCGGCTTCGCCGACTCCGTGCACGTCTTCAGCGGCGAGTTCCAGTTCGCCGACCAGGAGCACTTCTACCTGGAGACGCACGCCGCGCTGGCCTACATCGACGAGGCCGAGCAGATCTTCATCCAGAGCAGCACCCAGCACCCCTCGGAGACGCAGGAGATCGTCGCGCACGTTCTCGGCCTGCACAGCCACGAGATCACCGTGCAGTGCCTGCGCATGGGTGGCGGCTTCGGCGGCAAGGAGATGCAGCCGCACGGGTTCGCGGCCATCGCCGCACTCGGCGCCAAGCTCACCGGCCGGCCGGTCCGGGTGCGACTCAACCGCACCCAGGACCTGACCATGTCCGGCAAGCGGCACGGGTTCCACGCCGACTGGAAGATCGGCTTCGACGCCGACGGCCGCATCCAGGCCCTGGACGCCACGCTGACCTCCGACGGCGGCTGGAGCCTGGACCTGTCCGAGCCGGTGACGGCCCGCGCGCTGTGCCACATCGACAACACGTACTGGATCCCCAACGCGCGTGTCGCCGGTCGCATCGCCAAGACCAACAAGGTCTCCAACACGGCCTTCCGCGGCTTCGGCGGCCCGCAGGGCATGCTCGTGATCGAGGACATCCTCGGCCGGGTGGCGCCCCTGCTCGGCCTGGACGCGATGGAGCTGCGGAAGCGCAACTTCTACCAGCCGGGTCTGGGTCAGCACACGCCGTACGGCCAGCCGGTCACGCAGGCCGAGCGGATCGCCGCGGTCTGGGAGCAGGTCGAGAACAACGGCGGCATCGCCGACCGCAAGCGCGAGATCGCCGCGTTCAACGCCGCGCACCCGCACACCAAGCGGGCGCTCGCGATCACCGGCATCAAGTTCGGCATCTCGTTCAACCTCACGGCCTTCAACCAGGCCGGCGCGCTCGTGCTGATCTACAAGGACGGCTCCGTCCTGATCAACCACGGCGGCACCGAGATGGGCCAGGGCCTGCACACCAAGATGCTGCAGGTGGCCGCGACCACGCTGGGCATTCCGCTGCACAAGGTCCGCCTCGCCCCGACGCGTACCGACAAGGTGCCCAACACCTCCGCCACCGCCGCCAGCTCCGGCGCGGACCTCAACGGTGGAGCGATCAAGAACGCCTGTGAGCAGCTGCGCGAGCGACTGCTGCAGGTGGCCGCCAGCCAGCTGGGGTCGAACGCCTCGGACGTGCGCATCGTCGACGGCGTCGCGCGCACCCTGGGCAGCGACAAGGAGCTGGCCTGGGACGACCTGGTGCACACCGCGTACTTCCAGCGGGTCCAGCTCTCGGCGGCCGGCTACTACCGGACCGAGGGTCTGCACTGGGACGCCAAGTCGTTCCGAGGCTCGCCGTTCAAGTACTTCTCCTACGGCGCGGCCGCGGCCGAGGTCGAGGTGGACGGCTTCACCGGCAAGTACCGCATCAGGCGCGTGGACATCGTGCACGACGTCGGCGACAGCCTGTCCCCGATGATCGACATCGGTCAGGTCGAGGGCGGCTTCGTGCAGGGCGCGGGCTGGCTGACGCTCGAGGACATGCGCTGGGACACCAGCGACGGTCCGAACCGCGGGCGACTGCTGACCCAGGCGGCGAGCACGTACAAGCTGCCGAGCTTCTCGGAGATGCCCGAGGAGTTCAACGTCACGCTGATGGAGAACGCCCACGAAGAGGGCGCCGTGTACGGCTCCAAGGCCGTCGGTGAGCCTCCGCTGATGCTGGCGTTCTGCGTGCGCGAAGCGCTGCGGCAGGCCGCCGCGTCGTTCGGGCCCGCCGGAGTCAGCGTGGACCTCGCCGCCCCCGCGACGCCGGAAGCGGTGTACTGGGCGATCGAAGCGGCCCGTGCGGCCGATGTGGAGCGCGACGGCAGTGAAGTCCTCACCGCCACGAGCGCTTTGAGCAATGCCTGACATGACGTGGGTGGCCGCGGTCGCGCGGTTGCGAGCTCGCCGGGAACCCGGTGCGCTCGTGACCGTCGCGACCGTGCGCGGCCACGCACCCCGCAAGGCCGGTGCCAAGCTCGTCGTGGGACGGACCGAGACCTGGGGCTCCATCGGCGGCGGCAACATCGAGGCCGTCGCCATCGATCGGGGCCGCGAGCTGCTCGGCTCGTCCGACCCGGAGCCGGAGCTGATGGAGTTCGCCCTCAACGACAAGGTCACCAACAGCCACGGCGTGCAGTGCTGCGGCGGAGTCGTCAACGTGCTGCTCGAACCGCTGCCGGTGGTACCCGCGGTGGCGGTCTTCGGCATCGGGCACGTCGGGCTGGAGCTGGCACGCATCCTGGCCCGCCACAACATCGATCTGCACCTGATCGATTCCCGTTCCGACATGCTCACCGACGAACGGCTCGGTGTGCTCTCGGATGCGGTGGCGGAGGTCCACGTGCACCACACACCCCTCCTGCCGGAGGAGGTGCTCGCGGACCTGGCACCCGGCACCCACGTCCTGATCATGACCCATGATCACGCCGAGGACGCCGCACTGTGCGACGCCGCCTTGCGCACCCCCGAGCTCGGCTCGATCGGACTGATCGGCTCGGCTGCCAAGTGGACGCGGTTCAAGCACCGCCTGGCCACCGAGGGCGGCCACGACGCCGCCACCATCGATCGGATCAAGACCCCGATCGGAACGCCCGGGATCACCGGCAAGGAACCCGCCACGATCGCGGTGAGCATCGCGGCGGACCTGCTCCGGACGTTCGAGCAGGGCCACTGAGGGGTTCCTCGGCCCAGGGCCTGTCGGTCAGGCCTCGTCACCCGGCGTGTACGCGGTGAACGGGGCCCAGCCCTTGAGGGCGAAGCCGCCGCCGTCGCGCACCACTTCGGCGGCGCCGTGGCCGCCGAAGTGCGCCGGGATCAGCAGCCCGCCCCGGTCGGCGGCCCAGCCGAGCAGCCGGCGCCGTGCGGCCCGCGCCTGTTCGGCGTCCTCGCAGAAACAGCTGTTCGCGTCCGGTTCCATGATCTGCACCGGACTGTGCAGCAGGTCTCCGACGAACACCGCCCGGTCGGTGCCCGAGGCGAGCGTGACCACGGAGGACCCGGGCGTGTGGCCCGCGGCCAGCTCCAGCGTCAGGTTCGCGTCGATCCGGTGGCTGTCGCCCTCCCACAACAGGGTCCGGCCCGCGTCGTGGACGGGGGCGACGCTGTCCTCGAACGCCTCGACGTTGCCGTCGCCGAGGACGGAGGCGTGACCGTTCGCCGGGTTCCAGAAGTCGAAATCGTTTCGGTGGATCAGGTAGGTGGCGTTCGGGAAGGTCGGCACCCAGTCCTCGCCGTCCAGACGGGTGTTCCAGCCCACGTGGTCCGCGTGCAGGTGGGTGTTCACGACGAGGTCGACGTCCTCGGGGCGTACTCCGGCCCGGGCCAGGTTGCCCAGGAAGTCGGTCTCCTGCCGGTCCCACGGCATGCCGGGGCGCGACTTGTGGTTGCCGCCGCCGGTGTCGACCAGGATGGTGCGGCCCTCGCTGCGCAGCACCCAGGTCTGCAGGGCCGCGTTGGCGACCGGCGGCTCGCCGTCGACGAACTCCGGCCGCAGCCAGGCGGATTCCTCCGCCCATACGTTCTCGCTGCTCTCGGGGATGAAGGCGTGGGGGGTGAGCCCGAGGGGTCCGTAGAACTCGCGGACCCTGCTCACGGTGACGTTGCCCAACTCGATGGTGTCCATGGCCCCCACACTCGCCGGCGCCGCAGCGGGTAGCCACACCCTCCGCTGCCTATCCCCGACAGGGAGCGGCAACCGGTGGGAGCCCTCCCGGATACTGGGGCGCATGGACGGACAGAGCTCTCTCGGCGCGTTCCTGCTGGCCCGCCGCTCCCGGCTGCGCCCCGAGGACATCGGCCTCGCCACCTACGGCGAACGGCGCCGCGTCCAGGGCCTGCGCCGTGAGGAACTGGCCCTGCTCGCCGGAGTCAGCGCCTCGTACTACGCCCGCCTGGAACAGGGCCACGCGCACAACGCGTCCCCGGAGGTGCTGGACGCGATCTCCCACGCCCTGAGGCTGGACGAGGTCGAGCGCCGGCACCTGCACGACCTCGCGGGGTCCGCCGTCCGGCGCCGACCGGCCCGCCGCCCGCCGCCGGAGCGCGTCGACGCGGCGACCCGTACGCTCCTGGACTCCATGCCCGACGTGCCGGCCGTCGTCACCGGTCGGCGCAACGACATCCTGGCCTGGAACCCGCTGGGCCACGCCCTGTTCGCCGGCCACCTGGACGCGACCGCACCGGACCGGCCCGCGGACCGCCCCAACATGGCGTCGCTGATCTTCCTCGACGCCCACACCCGGGACCTGTACGCCAGTTGGGAGGACAAGGCCCGGGCCGTCGTGGCCGGCCTGCGCTACGCGGCGGGCCGCCACCCCGGGGACGCGCTGCTGGCCGCCCTCATCGGCGAACTCAGCATGGCAAGCCCCGAGTTCGCGACGATGTGGGCCGATCACCGGGTACGGATGTGCACGGTTGCCGAACACCGGATGCGGCATCCGCTGGTCGGTTCCCTGACGGTCACCCAGCAGGCGCTCAGACTCACCGACGACCAGCTCCTGGTCGTGGCGACCGCTCCCGCCGACTCGGAAGCCCGTACGGCCCTCCGGTTGCTGGCGCAAGCCACGGCCGGGGTCGTGGGCAAGGAGCGGGAAGCGGGAGTGGGAGTGTTTCCGCCGGCCGGCTGACGGGGTGGCCCCGGGGCGGACCTCGGAGGCCGCGGGACGTGGACGGCGCACCGCCGGTACAGTCGGTTTGCGCCGCGCGCCACCCTTCGCGCGGTGGACGGGGGAGGGGGGCGAGGGAACGCTGCACACGCATGCGCACCGGGCGGTCTCGACCACGGCCGACCCCGCCGCGCCGGGCTGTCGCGCGCCGGTCCACCCACACCCTCAAGGCACCCGCATGCACCTCGAACTGTTCGACATCGACTTCGACGACCCGCTCTACCAGGACTTCCTCGCCGAGCAGGAGAGGGCGTACGCCCGGCTCGGCCACGAGACGATGGTGAGGTTCGGCAAGGGCGACCCGCGCGTCGGCGCCGATGCGCTCAGCTGCGTGGCAGCCGTCGACGACGACGGCCGGCTCGTGGGCGGGGTGCGCATCCACCACGGTGTCAAAGGGGAGTTGCCCTCGGAGATCCACCTCCGCAGTCCGGAAGTCTCCTCCGCCGTCGCCGCGGCGCGCGCCCGGGGAGAGGTGGTGGCGGAACTCTCCGGCGCCTGGGTGGCGCCGCAGTGGAAGGGACGCCACCTCGTCACCGTACTGGTGGTCGCCGGTGTCGCCGCCGCCGAAACCCTGGGCGCCACGGCGCTCCTCGGCAGCTGCTCGGCCCCGCTGACGGGGACGTACGAACGCTGCGGATATCGCTGGCGGTGGGAACACCCCCTGGTCGACGCCCCGTTGCCCGGTGTCACCTCGTACTACTCCATCGACCGCATCGAGGCGTTCCACCATCGGGAAGCGCGGCTGACTCGGGCGCTGCACGCGCTGGGCCAAGGGCTGAGGAGCACGCGCGAGCGCGTACCCGAGCAGGTGTTGCGCGTCTGTGCCGACCAACTCGGACTGCGGCTGTTCGAGCCGTCGCAGCCGTCGCAGCCGTCGCTTCCGTCGCAGCGGTCAATGCCGTCGACGTCCTCGCCGGAAGCCTGACCCCCTCCGTCCGCCCCCTGTCCCCCGACCACGACCTGCCGAAGGTGCACGATGAGTCTGGAAGCGCACATCAACTCCCTCGTCCGGCGGACGGCCGACGACACGAGCCCCTGGCGTCCGCGGCTGTTCTCCGCGAGCGACCCCGGGCAGCGGGCGGAGCTGACCGGGATGCTGACCCGCGGCGAGGCGAGGGCGGTGGGGGACACCCTGACCGAACAGGTCGCGGAGCTGCTCGGCACCCGCCGCCCCGCCTGGCGTCCGAGCGAAGACGAACTCGCGGAGGCCGTGGCGGAACACCTCGGCGGTCGGCCGCCCCTGGAGTACGGGACCTGGGTCTGGTACCCGTGGTCGCGCCGGCTCGCCCACGTCCTGCCCGAGCCGGAGTACCGCGAGCTGCGCCAGTCCCGCAACCAGTACAAGATCACGGCGGCGGAACAGGCCGAGCTCACCGGCAGGACGATCGCCGTGGCCGGCCTCTCCGTGGGCGCCGCCAGCGCGTTCACCCTCGCCCAGGAAGGGGTCGGCAGCCGCTTCCGGATCGCGGACTTCGACCGGCTCTCCCTCTCGAACCTGAACCGCCTGCGCGCCTCGGTCACCGACATAGGCCTGCCCAAAGTGGTCATCGCCGCCCGTCAGATGTACGAGATCGACCCCTACCTCGACATAACGATCTGGCCCGAAGGCCTGACCGAGGACAACGTCGACGCGTTCCTCACCGGCGACGGCCGCGCCGATCTGTTCATCGAGGAGTGCGACGACCTCTACATCAAGGTCTTCGCCCGCGAACGCGCCCGGGCGCACGGGATCGTCGTGCTGATGGAGACCAATGAGCGCGGCATGCTGGACGTGGAACGCTTCGACCTCGAACCGGACCGGCCCCTGCTGCACGGTCTGATCGACGGGGTGGCGGCCGCCGACCTCAAGGGTCTTCCGGTCCGCGACAAGGTGCCCCACGTGATGCGGATCCTGGGCCCGGAGAACCTCTCGGCACGCATGGCCCCCTCGCTGATGGAGATCGGGCACACCCTCTCCTCCTGGCCCCAGCTCGCCTCGGGGGTGGCGTTGGGCGCCGCCGTGCTCACCGATACCGCCCGGCGCGTCCTGCTCGGGCAGTTCACCGCCTCGGGACGCTTCTTCGTCGACCCGGCGGAGCTCATACGCGACGGGGCGCAGGCCCGGATCCAGGCCCACCCGGCGCCCTCCGCGGCGCCCGAGAAGCCGACCGGCACGGTACGGAGCCCCGCGCTCCCCCTGCCCGGCCCCGGGGAGGCCCTCGGCGAGGAGGGCATCCGGCGCCTCGTGGCGTACGGAATCCAGGCCCCCTCCGGAGGGAACGTCCAGCCCTGGACGTTTCGCGCACGCGGCCCGGTGCTGCACTGCCGCACCGACGACACCCGGCCCACGACCCTGCTCGACTTCCGGGAGGCCGCGACCCACCTGGCGATCGGAGCGGCCGTGGAGAACATCGACCTCGCGGCCCGGGCCGCGGGCTGGGCCTGCCACGTGCGCCCCTTTCCCGACCCGGTCGATCCCGGACTCGTCTGCGAACTCACCTTCTCCAGGGCCCCGCACACCACGCGGCCCGCGCTCGTCGACTGGATCGACCGGCGTGCCACCAACCGTCGGCTCGGCCCCGCCCGTCCCCTGGACGAGGCCCACCGGCAGGCCCTGACGCGCTGCGCGGCCGACAGCGGCGCACGCCTGCACCTGGTCACCGACCGCGCGGACCTGGAGGAGACGGGGCGCGTCCTGGGCGCCGCCGACCGGCTGCGCATGCTGTCCCCGCGCCTGCACCGCGAAATGATGAGCGAGCTGCGCTGGACCCCCGAGGAAGTGCGGTCGACCCGGGACGGCATCGACATCGCCACGCTCGAAGCGGACGCCACCGACCTGGCCGGCCTGTCCCTCGCCCGGCACCAGCCCCACCTGGCCTTCGTCCGGGACATGGGCGGCGGCCGGGCCTTCGAGGAAGGCGCGCGCAGCAGCGTCGCGGGATCCTCGGCGATCGGCTGCCTGACCATCGCCGGAACCGGCTCCCGCGCCTCCTTCGACGGAGGCAGGGCCCTCCAACGGCTCTGGCTCACCGCCACGTCCCTGGGCCTCGGATTCCAGCCCGTCACCGTACTGCTGTACCTCTTGGCCCGCGTCGAGCGCGGCGACGGCGCCGGCCTCGACGCCACGGAAACCGCGACGCTGCACGCCCTGCGCAAGCGCCTGTCCGCCATCGTCCCGCAGCGCCCGGACGAGACCGAACTGCTCCTGTTCCGCCTCTCCTACGCGCCCCCGCCCACCGCCCGGGCCCTGCGCCGGGGTGTCGAGACCGTACTCGGCTTCGACGCACGGCCCGCCTCACCGAGGAACCACACATGAATCACTCGCCCGAGTCCTTCCGGCTCCTTCCCGGCGCCGCCACGTCGCCGGTGATCCTGCACGTGCCGCACTCCTCGCGCGTCGTACCGGAGTCGGTCCGCGGCGGCATGGTGCTGGACGACCAGGCGCTCGCGCGGGAGCTGGACCACATCACGGACTCCCACACCGCCGACATCGCCGCGGCGGCCGCGGCCGGGTCGTCCGTCACGCCGTGGCAGTTCGTCAACGGGCTGTCCCGGCTCGTGATCGACCCCGAGCGGTTCCCCGACGAGCGCGAGGAGATGCGGGCCGTCGGCATGGGAGCGGTGTACACGCGCACGACCCACCGCGAGCGCCTGCGCCCGGACGACTTCGACGATCGGCCGCTGATCGACCGCTACTTCCACCCGTACGCGGACGCGATGACGCGGGCCGTGGAGGACCGGTTGGAGGCCGTCGGACGAGCCGTGATCATCGACGTCCACTCGTACCCGACGGAGCCGCTCCCGTACGAACTGCACGGTGACGGCCACCGGCCGCCGATCTGCCTGGGCACGGACCCCTTCCACACCCCGGCCGGGCTCCTCGCCGCGGCCGAGAAGGCGTTCGCGGGCTTCGGCGGCACGGGGCTGGACAGCCCCTTCGCCGGCACGTACGTACCGCTGAAGCACTACGGCAAGGACGAGCGGGTGAGTGCGCTGATGATCGAGATCCGCCGGGACGTCTACATGTCCGAGCCGGGCGGCCCCGCCGGCCCCGGCCTCGTCGCCCTGGCGGCCGCTCTGGCGGAACTCGCGGGCGGCCCGCTCCGGTCACAGCACTAGGCGGTCGGGGTCGGGGTGAGCAGCACGAAGTCGGCGTTCGACGGGTCGAGGCAGACGGCCAGCCGGCCGACGCCCTCGGCGTCCTCCGGCCCCATCTGCACGCTGCCGCCGTTCTCGGTGACCTTGGCGACCGCGGCGTCACAGTCCGGGACGTTGAAGACCGGGTGCCAGTACGCCCGTCCGTTCGCCAGGGCGAGGTTCTCCTTCGGGAGCTCCATCAGGCCGCCGTGCATGCGCTCCTCGGGAAGGCCGGCGGGGGTGATGAGCGAGTACGTGCCTCCGCCGCCCGGCAGCCCCATGTCACTGAACCGCCAGCCGAAGACACCGCCGTAGAACTCCTTCGCGGCGGAGGCGTCGCTCGTGTACAGCTCCGTCCAGGACAGCGAGCCCGGTTCGTCCACCAGGTCGACGCCCTTGTTCGTGCCGGGCTGCCAGACCGCGAACTGGCCCCCCAGCGGGTCGCTGTACTGCGCCATCCGGCCCCACTCGTCGAGATCCCTCGGCTCCACCCGCACCGTGCCGCCGCCGCTCTCGACGGCCCGGGTCGTGGCGTCCGCGTCGGTCACGCTGTAGTAGATCATCCAGGCCGAGCGCGCGCCCTCCTCGGTGAGCTTGCCGAGCCCGGCGACGATCTTGCCGTCCTTGCGGAACATGCCGCCTTCCATGTCCTCCCCCTCGCCCATGGACTCGTACTCCCACCCCAGGACGGCGCCGTAGAAGGCCGCGGCGGCGGGTACGTCGGGAGCGCCGAGGTCCAGCCAGCAGGGGGAGCCGGGGGCGAAGTCAGTGGTGATCATGACGATGGCCTTTCACGGTCGAGTACGACCCAGCCTGGCACCGGAGACCCACCCTCGCCCGTCGACCGCATCCAAGGAGGCCGGGAAGGGGGAAGACTCAGGACGTAGGCCTGCACGAGGCAGGGCGATGTCCGATCGGATGTCCGATCGCATCCGATTCCATGTCCTTCCGGTCGGGAAGGGGAGTGACTGTGCATGGCGACGCGTGAACAGACCTCATCCACGGGCGAGCGGTGCCTGGTCACCGGCCCCGGTGGCTACATCGGCGGCCGGCTCGTGCCCGAACTGCTCGACGCCGGGTACACCGTCCGCTGCCTGGCCCGCACGCCCGCCCATCTCCGCGACCACCCGTGGGCGGACCGCGTAGACGTGGTCCGGGGCGACGTCACCGACGCCGGCAGCCTGCGGTCCGCCCTGCGGGACGTACAGGTGGCGTACTACCTGGTCCACTCCATGAGTTCCGTGCGGGACTTCGAGGAGACCGACCGCCGCGCCGCCCGCACCTTCGCCACGGAGGCCCGCCGGGCCGGGGTCCGGCGGATCGTGTACCTCGGGGGTCTCACCCCGGCGGGCATCCCGGACGAGGACCTCTCCCCGCACCTGCGCTCCCGGGCCGAGGTCGGCAGGATCCTGCTCGAATCAGGGGTACCCACGACCGTGCTGCGGGCCGCCGTCGTGGTCGGCTCCGGCTCCGCCTCCTTCGAGATGCTCCGGTACCTCACCGAACGCCTCCCCGTCATGGTGACCCCGAGCTGGGTCAGCACCCGCGTTCAGCCCATCGCCGTACGAGACGTCCTGCGCTACCTCGTGGGCAGCGCCCGCATGCCCGAGGGGGTCAACCGGACCTTCGACATCGGGGGGCCGGACATCCTCACGTACCGGCAGATGATGGAGCGCTACGCAGCGGTCGCCCGTCTGCCCCGCAGGCTGATCCTGCCCGTCCCCATGCTCACCCCACGCCTGTCCAGCCAGTGGATCGGACTGGTCACACCGGTACCCGCAGCCCTCGCGCGACCCCTCGCGGAGTCCCTGCGGTACGAGGTCGTGTGCACCGAACACGACATCGCCGACCACGTCCCCGACCCGCCGGGGGCGCCCGTGCCCTTCGACCGGGCCCTGGCCCTCGCCCTGCAGCGCGTGCGCGACGCCCAGGTCGTCACGCGCTGGTCCTCGGCGACGCTGCCGGGAGCGCCGAGTGACCCGCTGCCCACCGACCCCGACTGGGCGGGCGGCAGCCTGTACGCCGACGAACGAGAACGGGACGTCGCCGCGGGACCCGAGGCCCTGTGGCGGATCATCGAGGGGATCGGCGGCGAGAACGGCTGGTACTCCTTCCCCCTCGCGTGGGCCCTGCGTGGCTGGCTCGACCGGATCGTCGGCGGGGCGGGGCTGCGCCGCGGGCGCCGTGACGCCGGCCGGCTGCGGGTCGGCGACGCCCTGGACTTCTGGCGCGTGGAGGAGATCGAGCGGGGGAGCATGCTCCGGCTCCGGGCGGAGATGCGCCTGCCCGGCAAGGCCTGGCTGGAGATGTACGCGGAGCGGGACGGGGACGGCCGCTCCCGGTACCGGCAGCGCGCCCTGTTCCACCCCCGGGGGCTTGCCGGACAGCTCTACTGGTGGAGCGTCGCGCCCTTCCACGCGGTCGTGTTCGGCGGCATGGCCCGCAGGATCGCGCGGACCGCGGAGGAATCCGCCGTCGCGGAGCGGCCGCCGCATCCGTGAGCGCCCCGCGCGGAGAAGGAGAACCGCAGAGCACGTGCAGCAGTCCACCGGGCGCAGTCGCCCCCGCCCCGGTGCTCGATCGCCAGGAGTGGTGCCATGAACGTCTCGGTCGTCCTCTTCACCGCGGACCTCCGCCTCCACGACCACCAGCCCCTGCGAGCCGCGCTGGAATCGGCGCCCGAGGTGGTCCCCCTCTTCGTCCGGGACCCCGCCGTGGACCGGGCCGGGTTCTCCGCGCCCAACCGGCTGGCCTTTCTCGCCGACTGCCTGACCGACCTGGACGCCGGGCTGCGTGAACGGGGCGGCCGGCTCGTCGTACGGCACGGCGACCCCGTGGCCGAGGTGTGCGCCGTGGCCCGGGAGGCCGACGCGGACGAGGTGCACATGGCCGCGGGGTGCAGTGGCTTCGCGCGCGAGAGGGAGAGGCGGCTGCGCCACGCCCTGGAGTCCGACGGCCGCCGCCTGTACGTCCACGACGGAGTCGTCACCGTACTGCCCGCAGGCGAGGTCACTCCCGGCGCGTCGGACCACTTCGCCCTGTTCACCCCGTACTACCGGCGGTGGTCGGCCGAGCCGCCGCGCTCCCCGGTCG
This sequence comes from Streptomyces sp. NPDC059874, assembly GCF_042731135.1. Classification (NCBI taxonomy): domain Bacteria; kingdom Bacillati; phylum Actinomycetota; class Actinomycetes; order Kitasatosporales; family Streptomycetaceae; genus Streptomyces; species Streptomyces sp. NPDC059874. The sequence continues at coordinate 16,666 of NZ_JBHWJY010000015.1, read as the reverse complement.
CGGCCCCCGGGTCGGTTCCGGTGCCCCAGGGCGTACGCTCCGACGAGCTGCCCTCGCGGGCCGCGGTCGCCGCAGTGTCCGAGGGGTTGGCCCTCGGCGGGGAGCGCGAGGGGCGCCGGCTGCTCACGGCCTGGATGTCCCGGCACGTCGACGCGTACCGGGAACGGCACGATGACCTCGCCGGTGACGTGACCTCCCGTCTCTCGCCCCACCTGCACTTCGGCACGGTCTCCGCGACGGAGGTGGTGCACCGCGCGCGGTCCCGGGGCGGGGCGGGAGCAGAGGCGTTCGTACGACAGGTGTGCTGGCGGGACTTCCACCACCAGCTGCTCAGCGCCCGGCCGGACACCGCCACGAAGGACTACCGTCCGCGGGACGATCGGTGGCGGCACGGGAAGCAGGCGGAGGCCGACCTGCGTGCCTGGAAGGAAGGCCGGACCGGGTACCCCGTGGTGGACGCCGCCATGCGACAACTCGCACACGAGGGCTGGATGCACAATCGGGGGCGGCTGCTCGCGGCCTCCTTCCTGACCAAGACCATCTACCTCGACTGGAGGGACGGGGCCCGCCACTTCCTCGACCTCCTCGTCGACGGCGATGTCGCCAACAACCAGCTGAACTGGCAGTGGGTCGCGGGCACGGGCACGGACACCCGGCCCAACCGGGTCCTCAACCCCGTGCTCCAGGGGAAGAAGTACGACCCGATCGGCGCCTACGTCCGCCGGTGGCTCCCGGAACTCGCCGATCTGGAACCCCCGTTGATCCACGAGCCGTGGAAGCTCTCCGCGGCGGACAGGTCCTCCCGCGGGTACCCCGACCCGATCGTGACGCTCGCCGACGGCCTGGCACGCTTCCGCCGAGCCCGAGGCCAGGACCAGGCCGTCCAGGGCACGTCACAGACGGGGAAACGACGCACAACCGATGCGTGTTGAGGCGCGGCTTCCGGTCGCCGGATGCTGAGGAGGCCGGAAGCGCCTGGCTCCCGGTGGTGGCCCGTACACCGGGCGGGAGGAGGAGCGGTGATGATCACAGCGGCCCCGGCACGCCGCGTCGACCCCCTCGCGCCCGACGATCTGCCCGGCCCGCGATCCGACGGGCCGACGGACGGGCCGACGGACGAGGAGATCGGTGCCGGGCTCGCCCGCGGCGACGAACACTGCCTCGCCCTGGCCTACCGGCGCTGGGGCGGCCTCGTGCACACGCTCGCCGGCCGTACGATCGGGGACCCCCACGAGGCGGAGGACGTCACGCAGCAGGTGTTCATCGCCGCCTGGCGCGGTCGCCGCGGGTACCGCCCCGAGCGGGGACCCGTCCCCGCCTGGCTGGTCGGCATCGCGCGCCGCAAGATCGCCGACGCGCTCTCCGCCCGCACCCGCAGGACCGCACTCGTCGCCGCGGCGGGAGCCGAGCTGCCGCCGCGCACCGAGGCGGTCGACGGACCCGACCGCGTACTCGACCGGATCGTCGTCACCGGCGAACTCGCTCGTCTGCCCCGCGTCCAGCGTGACGTCCTGACGCTCGCGTTCTTCGGGGACCTGACGCAGGAGCAGATCGCGCGGCGCACCGGAATGCCGCTCGGCACCGTCAAGAGCCATGCCCGCCGTGGCATGCGGCGGCTCCGCCGCCGGCCGGCCCCGGACTCAGCGGCCCAGGACGTCGAGGGCTTCGCGCAGGCTGCCGGGCCGGAGCATTCCCGGTGCGATGGCCCGCCCGGCCCAACCGGGGCCGGCGAGCAGCACCAGGGGGTGGGTCCGGGCGCCCCGAACCCCGAACGAGATGTCCGCGACGTGCCGGGCCAGGGCGTGACCGGCGGTGGAGCGCGCCTGGGACCAGAGGACGACGGCCGCGGGGCCCAGGCGCCGTACCGCCGAGTCCAGCGCCTCGGCCGGGACCGCCGCTCCGAACATGCGGGTCGGCAGCCCCCGTTCGGCCAGTCCGGCGGCCAGCGCCTCGATGGCGAGAGTGTGCTGCTCGGCGGGGACGCAGGCCAGCAGGACCGGGGCCGAGTCCGCCCCGCGCGGACGGGCGGGGCCCGCCAACCTGCGCAAGGCGGTGGAGATGTGCCAGGACAGCAGGTGCTCCACCTCGACGTACCGGTCGCCCGAGGACTCCCACTTGCGGCCGACGGCGTGGAGCGCCGGCGCCATGACCTCTTCCCAGGAGGTGACGAGCCCGTGCGCGGCCATGAGGTCGCGCAGCAGCGTGTCCATGGCGGGGCCGTCGAGGCGCACCGCCGCCCGGGCCAGCCCCCGGAACGCCTGACGGATCTCGGCGCGCGGCATCCCGTCGCCGGAACCCGGGGCGCCGGCGGGTGTGGGCGCGGGCCCGTCGACGGCCACCGGCCCGGGCTGCTGCCCCGCTCCCGCCCGGGCGACCCGGGCGGCCTCGGCCGGCGGCACCCCGGACGCGGTGAGCCGGCACATCGCCTCCAGCATCGCGACGTCCGCCGGGGACCAGCGCCGGTGCCGCCCGTCCTCACGCGCCGCCGGGCCGATGCCGTACCGCTGGTCCCACGACCGCAGCGTGGTCGGGGAGACCCCCAGCCGTCGGGCCACGGCCCCCGTCGTGATGCCGGTCGACACGTCGGTCATGTGGTCAACGATACGACGCACGAGCGATGCGAGCCGGAACCGTCCGGCCGGCTGCCGTGGCCGAGCGGGTCAAGGCGATGCGGGCGGGGTGATCAGCAGGTCCGGCAGGTCGGCGAAGGAGTCGAGGACGTGGTCGGGGGTTCCGGAGGCGGCGTGGTGCGTGTCGGGGAGGTACTTGCCCGTCCGCACCAGGACGCCGACGATGCCGGACCGCTGGGCCGCCAGCACGTCCGCCTCGATGTCGTCGCCGACCATCAGCGCTTCGGAGGCGTCGACACCCAGGTGGGCGAGGGCGCTCTCGAAGAACGCGGGCGCCGGCTTGCCCGTCACCTCCGCCTTCGTGCGGGCGGCCTTCTCGAGACCTTCGATGTACGCGCCGGTGTCCAGATCGAGGCCGCCCTCGGTACGCCAGTACAGGTTGCGGTGCATGGCCACCAACCGGGCCCCGCGCCGCAGTTGGTGAAACACGCGATTGAGGGCCTCGTAGGTGAACTCGGGGCCCGCGCCGCCGAGCACGACCACGTCCGCGTCCCCGTCGTCGACGAGGGTGATTCCCGACAGGTCGTCCCGTACGTCGCCGCTGCCCAACAGGAGGCAGCGGGCGCCCGGACAGTGCTCGCGCAGGTACGCCGCCGTGGCGGCCGGGGCGCTCAGGACGTCTTCGACGCCGACGGGGAAGCCGACGTCGGCAAGGCGCGCGGCGATGGCGGCGCGCGTGCGGGAGGTGTTGTTGGTGACCAGCGCGAGACGGAGGCCGGCGGCGCGCGCCCGCTCCATGGCGGCGACCGTTCCGGGCAGGGGCTTCCAGGAGACGGTGAGGACGCCGTCGATGTCGATCAGGACCGCTCGGATTCGCTCCATGGAGCCGACGGTAGCCCAATCCCGGCGGGCGCCGCCTCGACCTAGTGCTGTGACCGGAAAGGTTTGCCGGGGCGCGGTGTTCGGTGCGGTGCATCGCAAGGCGGAGGGCCGCGGCTCGTACTGGACGTACTTGCGCGGTCCGACAACGCGGCGAGGTGCCGTGCCGAGCGCCGTGACCCGGTGAACCTTTCCGGTCACAGCACTAGACGTGCCGGACGGAGCCCGCCACCGGGGAGCCCGCGTAGAGCTCCAGGCCGGGGCCGGTGAAGGTGGAGCGGAAGCGGCGGTCGTGGGAGACCGCGACCACGGCGCCACTGAAGGCCGCCAGGGCCTCCTCCAACTCCTCGACCAAGGCCGGGGAGACGTGGTTGGTCGGCTCGTCCAGTACGAGCAGTCCGGCGGGTCGCGTCACGAGCCGGGCCAGTTCCAGCCGGCGGCGCTGGCCGACCGAGAGCGCGGCCACGGGCACGCGCAGGTCCTCCGCGCGGAACAGGCCGAGGCCGAGGAGCTGATCGGCGTACTCCTCCGGATCGCCGGGGCGTCCGGCCGCGAAGCCGTGCAGCAGCGGGTGTCGGCCCGGATCGAAGGTGACCTCCTGCGGGAGGTAGCCGACCGATGTCCCGCACCGTACGGTGCCCTGGTCCGGGGTGACGTCACCGGCGAGCACCCGCAGCAGCGTGGACTTGCCGGCGCCGTTTGGGCCCGAGACCAGCAGCCGCGCGCCCGGCCCGATCGCCAGTTCCGGTACGTTCAGCCGGCCGTCGACCCGGACCGCGGCGAGTTCCGCCACGTACGGGGTGTCCTCCGGCAGGGCGTCGCCGTCCTCGTCGATCCGCGCGGTGAACCGCAGCGGCTCCGGCGGCGCCGCGACGGGCTCCCGCAGCAGCTGGTCCATGTGCCGTCGGGCCGCCCGGACCTGCCCGGACAGCTTGGCCTCGTGTGAGCGCCGGTGCTTGCCGAAGCCCTCGTGCGGGTCTTTGCCGGCGGTGGCCAGCCGGTGCCCGGCGGCGTCGACGAGTCGCCGCGTACGGGCGAGTTCGTCGAGGTACTCCTGGTGGCGCTGCTCGCCACGCCGGCGGGCCGCGGCCCGGGCGGCCCGGTAGCCCGCCCAGCCGTCTCCGTACCGCGTGACGGTCAAAAGATCGCGGTCGACCTCCAGCACGGTCGTGGCCACGGCCTCCACGAAAGCGCGGTCGTGCGTGATCACGACGAGCGTGCCCCGGTGTGCGCGAAGTCGCTCCGCCAGCCACTCCACGGCCGGTTCGTCGAGGTGGTTGGTCGGTTCGTCCAACAGCAGCAGCTCCGGGGACGCGCCGAGTACGCAGGCGAGGGCGAGCCGGGACTGCTCGCCGCCGGACAGCGAGCCGAGGGTCCGCTCGCGGCCGATGTGCCCGATGCCGAGTCCGTGCAGGGCCGCGTCGGTGCGGGCGTCGGCCGTGTAGCCGTCGCGGGCCTCGTACGCGGTGAGCAGGTCACCGTACGCGTCGAGCTGGGCGGGTCGGACGGGCTCGGCGTCCGCGAGCGCGGCTTCGGCGGCCCGGATGTCGGACTCCAGCGTGCGCAGCTCGTGCAGGGCGGAGTCGACGGCGTCCCGCACGGTGCGGTCCGGCCCGAGACCGAGGGTCTGCGCGAGGTGACCGATGCCGCCGGGGAAGCTGCGGGTGATCCGGCCGTGGTCGGGTGCCTCGACACCGGCGATCAGCCGCATGAGGGTCGACTTGCCGGCGCCGTTCTCGCCGATGACCGCGGCCCGCTCGCCGGGGCGCAGGCTGAAGGAGACCTGGTCGAGCACGACGCGGTCGCCGTAGGCCTTGGACACATCGGTGAGAGCGAGCTGGGAGACCGGTGCGGTGAAGCCTGCGGTGGTGGGAGTCGTGGGACGGGTGGGCTGCATGGGGAATCCTCTGAGAGCGTGGCACCTGCTTCCTGGCGAAGGGCAGCGTGAACCGGCTGCGTGGTGGCCGTGGCCGGATCACGCGGCAGGGGTCAGAGGAACAGGCAGTGCACGCACATGGGACCAGCGTACTGCGGACCGAACCGTCTCGTCTTGCGGATTTCACCTCGCCGCGGAGGCGTGGGCTCTGTTGCCGTCACCGGTGCGCGGCATCACGTCCGGGGACGGCATGGTCCGCGGCCACGCGGAAGCCGATGTTGCCGGTGGAGCTGTCGGGCGTGTTGGAGCTGCGGGCCGCGACGCGGTAGCGGTTGCAGTACGAGTCGTGGCAGAGGTAGGAGCCGCCGCGCATCACGCGGCCGGCGCCCGGCGCGAACCGGTCGGCGCACCATTCCCACACGTTGCCGACCGCGTTGTAGAGGCCGAAGCCGTTGGGACGGAAGGACTTGGCCGGCGCCGTGCCCTCGTAGCCGTCCTCCGCGGTGTTCAGGGTGGGGAAGTCACCCCGCCAGATGTTGCACATGTGCCGGCCGCCGGGCGCGAGATCGTCGCCCCACGGGTAGCGCCGCTGTTCGAGGCCGCCGCGGGCCGCGTACTCCCATTCGGCCTCGGTGGGCAGGCGGGTACCGGACCAGGCGCAGTACGCCTGGGCGTCGTTCCAGGAGACGTGGACCACGGGGTGGCTCTGGCGCGCGGTGACGGACGAGCCGGCTCCCTCCGGGTGGCGCCAGCTCGCACCGGGGACGGCCCGCCACCAGGGGACGGCCGCGACGGGCCGGGACACGGCGGCGACGTCGTCCGCCAGGAAGCCGCCGAAGACGAAGGAGAAGCCGAAGTGTTCGGCTTCGGTGACGTGACCGGTGGCTTTGACGAAGGTGGCGAACTGGGCGTTGGTCACCGTCGTCGGGGCGATGCGGAACGGGTCGACGGCGACCTCGCGCACCGGCCCTTCGCCGTCGGCCGGGAAGCCGTCCGGGTCGTCGGTCCCCATGAGGAAGCGCCCGCCCGGCAGGTCGATCAGGCGCCGGACGGCCCGCCGGCCGGCTTCGGCGGGTGGCCGCGGCGCCGGGGTGAGCGCGATGGTGGTGGCGTCACCGTGTCCGGGGGTGCAGCAGGAAAGCATGACGGCTCCGTCGGTGTGGGGTGGGGCGGGGCGGGGGGGCCCCCGGGGGGGGCGCCGGGGCCCCCCGGGGGGGGGCCCCCGGGGCCCCCCGCGACGGCCCGCCATCCGCCGCCCTCGTACGCCGCCGTGTCGTTGCCGTCCGT
>NZ_JBHWJY010000015.1:0-10044 GCF_042731135.1 Streptomyces sp. NPDC059874 | reverse complement strand
GGGGGGGGGGGCCCGCTCTTATAGCTGCGGGCGGGGGGGGGGGGGGGGGGGGGGGGGGGGGCGCGCCCCGGGGGCCTGCGCGGGGGCCCCCCGGGGGGGGGTCGCGCTACGCGACGCGGTCCGCGGCGAGTTGTGATGCCAGGGCGGGGATGCCCAGGTTCTGCTCGTCCGTCGGGGTGGCCTGGTACAGCTTGTTCGTCAGCTGGTACGGGTCGGCCGTCAGGTCGTAGTACTCGCGGAACTTCAGCTGTCCCGTGCCGGACACGGTGCCGTTGCCGTCGGTGGTGAGGTCGTAGTACTCCGTGTACTGCTTGTTCTTGGCGACGTACGACGACCAGGTGGGCGGACCGCCCGCGTTCGCGCCCTGCTCCCACCACTCGACGAGCAGGTGGTCGCGGCTGTACGAGGTCAGCAGGGACTTGCCGTCCACCGAGTGGGTGGGCGTGATGCCCGCCGCGTCGAGGACCGTGGGGGCGATGTCGATGTTGGCGGTGATGCGGTTGTCGGTGGTCCCCGCGCCCAGGCCGCCGGCCGGCCAGGAGAGGTAGAACGGCACCTCGTGCGCCGGGCGGTAGGGCACCGACTTCTTGGTCCAGCCGTGGTCGGCCCAGCCGAAGCCGTTGTCGGCGATGTAGATGACCAGGGTGTTGTCGAGCTGCCCGAGCGCCTGGAGCTTGTCCTTGAACGCCTGGACCGTGTCGTCGACGGTGAGCAGGGTGCGCAGCTGCTCCGCGCGGATCTGCTTGCCGTCGGCGAGGGTGCCGGTCGCGTTCCGGATGTACGCCGGCTTGTCGCTGCGGTCGTTCTCCGGGACGGACGGCCTGCCGTTCCAGTCCGGGACGGCCGTGCCGGCGTACTTCGCCTCGGGAGTGCGCGGGCCGTGGGAGGCGTACGGGGTGACGTACGCGAACCAGGGCCGGGTGTCGGTCGTCGCCTTGTCGAGGAAGCCCAGGGTGCGGTTCTTGATGATGTTGGTGGTGTACCCGTTGATCGTCTGGACCGTGCCGTTGACGTTCCACTGCGCGTCGACGTACCCCGGCTGGAGCAGGGCGAAGTCCTCGAAGTGCGGCGGATTGTCGGACAGGGTCCAGGAGTTGAGCCACTTGCCGAACAGGCCGGTGCGGTAGCCGGCCTGCTTCAGGTAGCGGGGCAGAGTGGTGCTCTGGTCGAGCCGGTACGAGGCCTTGTTGTTGCGGACGCCGTGGTTGTGGGCGTAGCGGCCGGTGAGGACCGACGACCGGGAGGGCGAGCAGAGCGGGGTGGTGACGTGCCCGTTGGTGAACTTCACGCCCTGGTCGGCCAGCCAGGCCGTGGTCTTCGGCAGGGCCCATTCGGTGTGCTTGGGCTGGTCGTCGGTGACGATCAGCAGGATGTTGGGGCGGGTCGCGGCGGCGGCGGGACTGCCGGCCGCCACCTGGGCGATGGCGGGGACCGCCGCGGTGGCCGCGGCGGCCGCCGTGCCGGCGAGGAATCCGCGGCGGCTCACTCGGGGTCTGCTGTTGTCGCTCATGGGATGTCTTCTCCTGGTTCCGCAGCGCGTACGGGTACGGCAGATCGACTGCCGTGAAGGGATGGAAGAGAGACGAGAGTCAGGCATCGGCCGGCCGGGCCCCTCGGGGCGGACCGATGTGGGATGCCAGGTGGGGATCCCGTGCGAAGGAACGTGACTAGCGTCGTGTCCCGGAGATCGGACACAGCGCGCTCGCCAACCTGCCCAGATCGAGGTGGCGGCGAGCAGTGAGAGGGATTCCTGCTGCCATGCGGATGAGGTTAGGGGCGGGGGTGAGGCCGGTCCATGGACGGCATGTGAAATGTGGAACTCCAGTTGCGCGGACCTGGGTTGGCCCGCTCGGTCAGGAAGCCGCGCGGGACGCGTAGGCGCGGATGTCGGCGTCGGGGTCGGTGGTGGCCGCGGCGAGGGCCGTACGGGCCCCGGGGGCGTCGCGGTGGGGGAGCAGGGCGAGGACCGCGGCCTTGCGGACGTCCGCGTTCGGGTCGGCCAGGGTCTTGGCGAGGGCGGGGACCGCCTCGGTGGGCGGCGCTGCCCGCAGGGCGGTCGCGGCGCCGGCCCGGACCTGCCACGCGGGGTCGGCGAGCGCCGCCGCGGCCCGCTCGGCGTACCGCGGCGGGCATCCGGTGGCGGCCAGCGCGCCCAGGGCGGCGCCCCGGACCAGCGGGTCGGGGTCGTCCAGCAGCGGGTCGAGCGGTTCCGGGGCCGGCGCGCGCACGGCCGCCAGGCCGCGGGCCACCGCGACCCGGACCTCGCGGGCCCGGTCGGCGGCGGCCACCGCCAGTTCCGCCGCCGCGTCCACCGAGACCAGGGCGCGGACGGCGGTGGTGCGGACCTCGATGTCGGTGTCGGCGAGGGCGGCGGCGTAGACCGCGGCGTACACCCCCGCGTCACCCAGCCGCAGGGTCCGCAGCACGTCGAGCGCGGCGGCCCGGACGCCCGGGTCGGCGATGTCCAGCGCCGCCCGCAGCCCGGCCCCCAACTCCGCTTCGGCCGGCAGGACTTCGACGAGCTCGCGCAGCGCGGCCGAGGCGGCGGCCCGGACCCGGGGGGCCGGGTCCCGCAGGCACGCGGCGAGCGCGGGCCCGGCGCCGGTCGGCACGGTCTCGCCGAGGGTGGCCACGGCAGCCGCCCGCACCCCGGGATCGGCGTCGGCCAGGTAGGGGCGCAGCGCCTCCAGGTCGGGGGACTCCTCGGCGAGGGAGAGCAGGCGCAGCAGGGCGGGACTGGGAGCGGGCACCTCCGGCGCCTCGGCCGCGGTCGGCGCCGACGCGGGCGCGGCGCCGGGCGCGGCCGGTCGGGCGGCCGGCGCGGCGTCCCGCGGGCCGGCCGTGGCCACCGGCACCAGCGTGACCTCGCCCAGCCTGCGCTCCGGTCCCGGTGTCGGCGTGAACTCCGCCACCGGCACCGCGTACGGCTCGACGGGCCGGGCGGTGAACTCCATCGCCCCGGACGGCGACTTGCGCAGGTCGAGGTGGTGCAGCCAGCCCGTGTCGTCGCGCTCCGGATGGTCCATCCGCTCGTGGTACAGGCCCCAGCGGGACTCGGTGCGGGCCAACGAGGCCCGGGCGGCCATCTCCGCGCAGTCCCGGATGAACGTGACCTCGGCGCACCGCATCAGCTCGTGCGCGGTACGCGCCCCCATCCCGACGATCTCCCCCGACATCCGGGTGAACGCCTCCACCGCCAGCGACAGCTTCGCCCCCGTCTTCGGCGGTGCCACGTAGTCGTTGACGAACCGCCGCAGCTTGTACTCCACCTGCGGCTGCGGTGGCCCGTCGGGGTTGCCCAGCGGCCGGTAGACGAGCTCGTGGGCGGCGGCCAGCTGGTCCTGGGGCAGCTCGCCCTCGAAGGCCCGGTACCGCGCGGCGTCCTCGCCGGCCAGGTCGCCGAAGACGAACGCGCCGATCATGTAGTTGTGCGGTACGCAGGCCAGGTCGCCGGCCGCGTACAGCCGGGGCACGGTGGTGCGGGCGTGTGCGTCCACCCGTACCCCGGAGGCGGAGTGACCTCCGCACAGACCGATCTCCGAGATGTGCATCTCGATGTCGTGGGTGCGGTAGTCGTGGCCGCGGCCCTCGTGGAAGGTGCCGCGGGTGGGCCGCTCCGTCGTGTGCAGGATCGATTCGACGGCGGTGACGGTCTCCTCGGGCAGATGGCTGAGCTTGAGGTACACCGGGCCCCGGTCGGAGGCGAGTTCGGCGGCGAACTCGGCCATCATCTGTCCCGACCAGTAGTCCGACTCCACGAACCGCTCGCCGTGCCGGTTCACCTGGTAGCCGCCGAACGGGTTGGCGACGTACGCGCAGGCCGGCCCGTTGTAGTCCTTGATCAACGGGTTGATCTGGAAGCATTCGATACCGGTGAGCGCGGCCCCCGCGTGATAGGCCATCGCGTAGCCGTCACCCGCGTTCGTGGGGTTCTCGTACGTCCCGTACAGGTAACCGGAGGCCGGCAGTCCGAGCCGGCCGCAGGCCCCGGTGGCCAGGATCACCGCACCCGCCCGCACGGTGACGAACTCCCCGGTGCGGGTGTTGAACCCGGCCGCGCCGATGGCCCGACCGTCGTCCGGATGGGTCAGCACCCTGACCGGCATGACCCGGTTCTCGATCCGGATCCGCTCCCGCATCTCGCGCCGCCGCAGCTGCCGGTAGAGGACCTTCTTGACGTCCTTGCCCTCCGGCATCGGCAGCACGTACGAGCCGGACCGGTGCACCTGGCGGACCGCGTACTCGCCGTGCTCGTCCTTCTCGAACTTCACCCCGTACGACTCCAGGCGCTGGACCATGGCGAAGCCGCGGGTCGCGGTCTGCCGGACGGTGGACTGGTCGACGATCCCGTCATTGGCGCGGGTGATCTCGGCTACGTAGTCGTCGGGCTCGGCCCGGCCCGGAATGACCGCGTTGTTGACCCCGTCCATGCCCATGGCGAGCGCGCCGGAGTGTCGTACGTGCGCCTTCTCCAGCAGCAGCACCCGCGCACCGCGCTCGGCCGCGGTCAGCGCGGCCATGGTGCCGGCGGTCCCGCCCCCGATGACGAGGACGTCGCAGGACAGTTCGGTCGCGTCGGCGAGGGCGGGAACGGACAGGGGAGTGTCCACCAGGGTCTCCACGGGAGGGGCCTTTCAGAGGGATTCGAGGATGCGGCGGCGCAGTTCGGCCGTCTCGGGGGCGCGCTGCGCGTCGCGCTCGCGCGGATGGGGAACGTCCAGCACCCGACCGGAGCCCAGCAGGGCGACCCGGTCGCCGAGGTGGAGGGCCTCGTCGACGTCGTGGGTGACGAAGACGACGGTCGCGCCCGTCCCTCGCAGGATGTCCACCAGCAGGTCCTGCATCTCGGCGCGGGTGTGCGCGTCGAGCGCGCCGAAGGGTTCGTCCATCAGGACCGCGCGGGGCCGGCCGGCCAGGGCGCGGGCCAGCTGGACCCGCTGCCGCTGACCACCGGACAGCTGGTGCGGCAGCTTGTGGGCGTGCTCGGCCAGACCGACCCGGTCCAGCCAGTCGGCCGCGGACCGCCGCCGCTCGGCCCGCGGGACCCGGCGGATCGCCAGGGGCAGCTCCACGTTGGCGCGCACGCTGCGCCAGGGCAGCAGGGCGTCGTGCTGGAACACCAGCGCCCGGTCGGCGGCGGGCCGGACGATCGACTCACCGTCCTGTGTGACCTGCCCCTCCAGCGGGGGCAGCAGACCGGCGAGGGTGCGCAGCAGGGTGGACTTCCCGCAGCCGGAGGGCCCGACCACGGCCAGCAGTTCGCCCGGTGCGATGCGCAGCGTGACGGTGCCCGGCAGGGCGACGCCGTCCGGGTGGCCGAGCCGTACGTCCTTCAGCGCGAGTGCGGCCCCGGCCGAAGGGGGCGCGGCGGGCTGGATCGCGGTGCTCATGGGACCGGCTCCTTCCGGGGAACGGGGGTGACGGCGGCAGCGGGCGCGACCGCGGGGTCGGCGCCCGTGCTCACGGGGGTGCGGTCGGCTCCGCGGAACGTAGGACGCCGTACGCCGGCAGCCCCCCGTGCGGCCGGGCGGGGCAGCCAGGCGGTGGCGCGACGGCCCAGGAGCTCCACCGCGGTCGAGGTGAGCCATCCCAGGCCGCCGATGGTGACCATGCCGACGAAGACCCCCGGGTAGTCGATGACCGTGTACGACTGCCAGGTGCGGTAGCCCACTCCGTACTCGCCCGAGATCATCTCCGCGGAGATCACGCAGATCCACGCGACGCCGATGCCCACCGAGAGGCCGCCGAAGATGCCCGGCAGGGCGCCGGGGAGCACCACCGAGAACAGCACCCGCAGCCGGCCGCCTCCCATGGTCAGCACGGCCTCCTCCCAGACCGGAGTGAGCGCCCGGACCGCGTGCCGGGTCGACACCACCACCGGGAAGAAGGCGGCGGCGAAGGTGATGAACACGATGCCCTGCTCGTTGGTCGGCAGGAGCAGGATGGCGACCGGAACCAGGGCGATCGCGGGCACCGGCCGCACCACCTCCACCAGCGGGCCCAGCAGGTCGGCGGCCCACCGGGACCGGGCGATCGCCGTGCCGACGGCCACCCCCAGCACCGCGGCCAGCAGGAAGCCCACCACGATCCGGCGCAGGCTGTGGCCCAGGTCCTGCCAGTAGGGTCCGGTGCCGAGCCGGTCGGCGAAGGCGGAGGCCACCTCGCCGACCGTCGGGAACTGCTCGAACCGCAGCCACAGGTTGACGTCCAGGGAGGTCAGCAGCTGCCACGCCCCGAGGGCCGCGGCCAGCGAGGCGACCCGGACCAGCCGGCGGCCCGCACTCATGACGCGAGCCCCACGGCGTCCGCGTAGCCGATGACGCGCGCCCCGGCGTGACCGTCTACGTAACGCTTCGCACTGGCCGGGGTGACGAAGGCGAGCAGTTCGGCGCCGTCCGCCACCCACACCGCCTTGTCGGCGAACCACAGGGTGCCGGTCAGCGCGTCCGGCACGTACGCGGCCCGCGCGTCCGCGCCCTTGGCGGCCTTCAGCAGCTCCTTGGGGCTGTCGAAGGTACGGGTGGTGGTCTGCCCCTTCAGCCACAGCTCGGACTTGGCGGCGCCCGCCCGCGGGTAGGCCGGGGCCTGCACGGCCCGCTTCAGCGGCGCCGGGTCGACGAAGGCGTCCACGTCCACGTCGCCCACGAGCCCGGCCGCCTTGAGCACCGGCACGTCTTCCTTGAGCGCGGCGATCAGCTCCGGGCGGAGCTCCGGGTCGAAGGTGGCGATGCCGTTCGCGCCGTTGTAGAGGTAGACCACCTCGGCCGGCAGCCCTGTCTCCTTCGCCACCGACTCGGCGGCCTCCACCGGCTTCGCCCGCAGGTAGTCGGTCGCCCGGTGCTGTGCCTTCAGGAAGTCGTCGAGTACGCCCGGCTGTTCGCCGGCGAACTTCTGCCGGACGGTGACTCCGTGGAAGGTGGGCAGGTCCAACTCGGCCCCGTCGTACAGAGCCTTCGCCCGGCCCTCGAAGGCCAGCTGTCCGGGCCAGGCCACGAACTGCGACAGCGCGTCCGCGCTGCCCGCCTGCAGGGCCGAAGCCCCCACGCTGGGCTGCTGGTTGAGTTTCTGGATGCCCTTCTCCGGGTCGATCCCGGCGCGCTGCAGGGCCCGGATGAGGGTCCCGTCGGCGGCCGATCCCACGCTCGTGGACACCTTCTTGCCGCCCAGGTCGGCGAGCGACTCCAGCTTCGAGTCCGGGGCGGTCACCACCGTGTTGAGGCCGCCGCGCAGGTTGTAGCCCGTGATCGAGACCAGTCCGGTCGGCTGCTTGAGTTCCTTGCCCCGGGCGGCGTTGAGCAGCAGCGGGAAGTCACCCATCGAACCGATGTCGACCTTCCCGGCGGTCATCGCAGCGGTGATGGGAGCGCCGGTCGCGTAGTCCTGCCAGTCGACCTTGTACGTGACCCCCTCCTTCTTGCCGCGCGCCGCCAGCTCCTCCTCGAAGTAGCCGAGGGAGCGCAGCAGGGTGCCGGCGGTGACGGTGTTGATGGTCTTGGACTGGTAGCCGACGGTCACCGTGACCGTCTTCGAAGCGCCGCCCGCCTTGCCGTCGCCGCTGCCGCCGCCGCAGGCGGTGGCGAGGGGGAGGAGCAAGGTGATCGATACGGCGGGGGTGATGATTCTGGATCGCATGGGGTGAGGGCCTTTCACCGGAGCAGGTAGGGCATGTTGACGGTCACCGCGCCGGTGGGACAGCGCGCGGCGCACGGGCCGCAGTACCAGCACTCGTCCACGTGCATGTACGCCTTGCCGTTGTCCTCGCGGATCGCGAGCGAGTCGAGCGGACACATGTCGACGCAGAGCGTGCAGCCGTCGATGCACTTGGACTCGTCGATGGTCACGGGCACGTCGATGCGCTGAGGAACAAGAGGCATGACTGTCTCCAAGGGCGGCCCCGAAGGGCGGGAACAGGAGGAAGGGAAGGAAGACGGGAGGTGCTCGAGGACCGGGAGGCTCAGGGGCTCAGAAGAGTCAGAGGGAGCGGCGCAGCACGCCGCTCATGGTGATGCGATCGCCGCGGAACCGGATGAACTCCAGGTCCACGGGCCGGCCGTCCGGCAGGTGGGTCAGCCGTTCCAGCATCAGTACGGCCGCCCCGCGCGGGGCCTGGAGCACCGCGGCGGAGTGCGCGTCGGCGTTGACGGCTTCCAGCGTGATCTCTGCGTGGCCCAGCGGCCCCCCGGTCAGTGACTCCAGGAGCCGGAACACGTCCGTGTTCTCCAGGTCGCAGCCGAGCAGTTCACCGCCCACGTCCATGGGCAGGTAGGACAGGTCGAGGGACAGCGGCAGTCCGTTGAGGCGGCGCAGCCGCTCGATACAGAGCACATCGGTGTGTTCGGGCAGACCCAGCCGGTGGGCCACCGGGCCGGGGGCCGTGACGGGTCCGACCGTACGGACCTCGTTGGTGACCCGGCCGTGCTCGTGCAGGGTCTCGGCCAGGCCCTGGAGTCGGTCCAGCCCGTGGCGGTACTTCTCGCAGACCACCACGGTGCCGACTCCGGGCTGGCGGTCGATGAGTTGCTCGCCCCTCAGCAGGTCCAGGGCCTGCCGGACGGTGTTGCGGCTGGTCCGGTAGTCGGCGGCGATGACGTCCTCAAGGGGCAGGACACCACGGGGGAAGCCGCCCGCCAGGATCTGGTGGCGCAGCAGGTCGGCGAGCTGCCGGGCCTGGTCCGCACGCAGCCGCCGGCGGCGCGCGGCGGCGACCGGGAGGGCGGCGGGGGCGGGTTCGGCTGGCATGGAATGGAACGTACCGGCAGAGCGATCCCGATGGTGTTGCCGCTGTATTGCGCCACCTGATGACTCGTTCATATTGTCCTGACCTGCCATTTCAGAGGACGGGTGGCAAGATCCGCCACTACGGCGCCCACAACGTGGACCGCCCGGCGGCCACGATGCGGACGCCGAATCGCGCCCGCGCGGGCACGGGGGTACGGCGGCCTTTCCTGCCGCATACAGCAGCACCGGCTCCGCGGTAGGCGATGCCTCTGCGGAGCCGGTGCGGGTGCCGGACGTGCCGGCCGCCGTGCGGTGGGATGTGGCGCGGCATCCCGTGTGAGGGCGATCCGTTCTTCAGCTCTTGACCAGCAGGCCGCGGCTGCGCAGCACGTACCGCTCGATGGGGCTGAAGATGAGCAGGTCGATGGCGATGCCGACGACGAGGATCAGGATGATCGCGAGGAACACGCCCGGCAGGTCGATGTTGTTGCGGCCGTTCTCGAGGAGTTGGCCGAGGCCGAGGCCGAGGTCGGGGGAGCTGGCGATGATCTCGGCGGCCATGAGGGAGCGCCAGGAGAAGGCCCAGCCCTGCTTGAGGCCGGCGAGGTAGCCGGGCAACGCGGCGGGCATGACGATGTGCCGGGCGCCGCGCAGGCCGGTGGCGCCCAGGGTGCGGCCGGCCCGCAGGTAGAGCGGTGGGATCTGGTCGATGCCGGAGACGAGGCCGTTGGCGATGGACGGGACGGCGCCCAGCAGGATCACCGTGTACATCATGGCGTCGTTGAGGCCGAACCAGAGCACGGCCGGGGGCACCCAGGCCACGGAGGGCAGGGACTGCAGGCCCTGCAGGATCGGGCCGATCGCGGCGCGGACCAGTTTGACCCGGGCGACGAGCAGGCCGAGGGGGGTTCCGATGGCCAGGGCGAGGAGGAAGCCGAGAAGGCCGCGCGAGACGGACGTCCAGATGACCTCCAGCAGGGTGCCCTTGATCCACATGTCGGACAGGCTGTCCCACACTGCGGACAAGGCCGGGAGCTTGGTCTCCTCGGTGACCTTCGCCGCGACCAGGACCTGCCAGACCAGCAGGACGAGACCGACGGCCAGGACCGGGGGCAGGACCTTCTGGGTGAGGATCTCGCGGATCGGGGTGCGGTGGCTCTCGACGGCGTCGAGGGCGTCCAAGCCGGCTTCGAGCCCGGCGAGGTCGTCCGTACGCTTGGCCTTCGCCTCGGGGGTGGTGTCAGTGCTGGCCATGGCGGCGGATCTCCCCACGCAGGTGTTCAGTGATCTCGAGGGACAGTTCCGCGACGTCCGCGTCTTCGATGC
>NZ_JBHWJY010000014.1:0-121469 GCF_042731135.1 Streptomyces sp. NPDC059874 | reverse complement strand
CAAGACCCCGCAGCCCACCGTAAAGACCACACCCCCGACCCGACCTGCCCCCCCCCCCCCCCCGCGGGGCAGTAGGCCCGGCGGGGCGCTCGCCTACCAGAGGAGATGTTTTCGCGTGACTGAGCACGTGTGGAACTACTCACCGGCACTGACCCACCTGGCAGGGGTCGACCTCACCGGGTACAAGGTCGAGGCGACCGACGGCGAAATCGGCAAGGTCGACAAGCACTCCTACGAGGCCGGTGACGCCTACCTGGTCGTCGACACCGGTGTATGGATCTTCGGCAAGGAGGTCATCCTCCCGGCGAGCACGGTGTCCCAGATCGACTTGGAGGACGAGAAGATCTACGTGAACCGCACCAAGGAAGAGATCAAGGACGCTCCCGAATTCCACCGGGACGAGCACCTGCGCGACGCCGGATACCGGCAGGAGCTGGGCACCTATTACGGCATCGGAAGCGTGCCCGGGGACGGTCCGGTCGGCCATCACCGCGCGTGAGGCGGGCGCCTGCGGCGCCGAAGCCCGAGCGGCCGACCATCCCGCCGCAGAGTGGGTGACGCAGCGCTGATAAGGGCGGAATTCGAGGGTAGACGCCATCCGAGACGCCGAGGCGGATTCAACCGGTCCGCCGAATTCTCAACGCAAGAACGAGGGGCATCATGATTGTCGTCGGACTCATTCTCTTGATCATCGGATTCGTGACCGGAATTTCCATTCTGTGGACCATCGGGGTCATCCTGCTCGTGGTGGGCGCGGTGCTGTGGATCCTGGGCGCGGTCGGGCACTCGGTGGGTGGCCGACGCCACTACTGGTAGCCGGTGGCAACACGCCGGACGGTGTCCGGCAGGCAGGGGCGGGACCGCCGTATGGGCGGTCCCGCCCCTGCCTGCCGGACACAGCGGTGACGTTTGACGAAGCCGAGCTCGTGCGGCCCGCGGTTCTCCCGGGACCTGTGTCAGCTCGCTCCCGCGGGGCAGGCGCGTGCAGGTCCATGCCGCCTGCATCCGCCGAGGAGATATGAACAGCTCCCTTCTCCCGCCGACCGTCCTGGGAGGCTCGATCCTGGTCACCGTCGTGACCGGATGGGCCGTCGACCTGCTGTTGCGCCGAGCCGACGTACGACACCCCGAAACGCCCCTGTGGAACCTGCTGCGGCGCTGCCGCCGCGCCCTGCAGATCGTGCTGCTCGCCGGGCTGCTCAAGGGCGCCCACCGGCAGATCGCATGGCCGCCGCTGCGCGACAACGCGGCGGCGGTGGGCCGGATCCTCTCGCTCGTCCTGATCGGTGCCGGGGCCTGGCTGATCGTGGCGGTGGCCTCCGCCGTCGTCGAGTCGGGGTACGCCCGCTACGCCACCGGTACCCGCGACCCGGCCCGAGTGCGCAGGGTCCGCACCCAAGTGACCTTGATCATGCGGGTCGTGACGGTCGTCGTGGCCGTGGTCGCGGCCGCCGCGATGCTCCTCACCTTTCCGAGCTTCCGTGCGCTCGGAACCTCCCTGCTCGCCTCCGCCGGGATCATCGGCATCGTGGCGGGCGTCGCGGCCCAGTCCACTCTGGGAAACCTCTTCGCCGGCTTCCAGATCGCCTTCGGCGACATGGTGCGCATCGGCGACACGGTCGTGGTCGCGGGCGAGTGGGGGGTGGTCGAGGACATCACCCTCACCTTCCTCGCCGTCCGTACCTGGGACGAACGCCGGATCACCATGCCCGTCTCCTACTTCACCACCCGCCCCTTCGAGAACTGGTCCCGGGGCGGTGTCCAGATGACCGGCACCGTCTTCCTCCACTGCGACCACGGCGCGCCCGTCGGCCTCATCCGCGACAAGGTCCACGAGATCCTGAGCACCTGCCGGGAGTGGGACGGCCGAGGCTGGGACCTCGCCGTCACGGACACGACGCCCTCCACCATCGTGGTGCGCGCCATCGTCACGGCCAAGGACGCCGACGACCTGTGGACGGTCCGTTGTGCCGTACGGGAGCAGCTGATCGGGTGGCTCGTGGAGAAGCACCCGTACGCCCTGCCGCGCGTTCTCGTGGGCCCGGCCTCGGGAGCCGAGAACGCCGCGGCCGAGCGCACGACCGGGCCGTAGACGACCGCGCCGGCGCTACCGGTGCCGGGCGAGGGTGTGCACGAGGGCGATCAGCGCGAAGGCGATGACGAGCAGGTGCACCCAGGCGGGGCCGGGCGCCGGGGCCAGGGACAGGTCGGTGAGCCGATGTGAGTTCATGATGCGCGCTTGCCCGCGGCGGCGGGATCGACGCCTCCCGGCCGTGAGCACGAGTTCGTGACGACCGCCCGCGTGCGGTGACGCGGGCTACTGGGTGAGCATGCCGACGCGCAGCCGCGCCAGGGTCCGGGACAGGATGCGGGAGACCTGCATCTGGCAGATGCCCAGTTCGGCGCCGACCTCGGCCTGGGTCTTCTCCTCGCCGAAGCGCATCTGCAGGATGCGCCGGGCGCGTTCGTCCAGTTGCTCCAGCAGGGGTGCCAGGGTGTGGAAGTCCTCGAAGAGTTCCATGGCGGGGTCGACGTCGCCGAGGCGTTCCGCCAGCGGTCGGGACGTCGCGGTCGTCGTGGACGGCTCGTCGCCGTCCGCGGCCACGGCGTCGAGGGAACCGCTCGTGTAGCCGTTCGCGGCCACCAGCCCGTCGATGACCTCGTCCTCGGACAGTTCCATGTGCCGGGACACCTCCTTGACCGTCGGCGCCCTGCCCAGGACGTCGGTCAGGGCCTCCTGGGCCTTGGCGAGCTCGATGCGCAGTTCCTGGAGGCGCCGCGGGACGTGTACGGCCCAGGTGGTGTCGCGGAAGTAGCGCTTGATCTCACCGGTGATGAAGGGGAGGGCGAGGGTGGAGAACTCGACCTCGCGCTGGGGGTCGTAGCGGTCGATGGCCTTGATGAGGCCGATGGTTCCCACCTGGATGATGTCGTCCATGTCGAGGCCGCCACCGACGGCGCGGGAGCGGAAACGTCGCGCGGCGAACTGCACGAGGGAGAGGTTCATCTCGATCAGGGTGTTGCGCGTGTACTGGTACTCGCGCGTCCCCTCCTCCAGGGTGCGCAGCCTCCCGAAGAAGAGCCGCGACAGTTCGCGTGCGTCGTCGGGTGCCATCTCGCGGGCGTTCTCCACCCGGAACGGGTCCTCGTCCTGCGTTGGCGCTCCCGCGGTGCCTCGGTAACGTGCGGAGATCCGCGCGTCTGTTGCACGAATGGGGCCTGTGGCGCCGGCCGAGCGAGACATGGTGGCCGCTCCCTCCCTGTTGACTGACGGCTGCCCGGGCCCTTCTGCCCCGACTTCCCGGTTCTACACACTTCGTGGCGAACAACCGACCAGGCCGGCCCGGCCCGGCGGGTGCCGGGCCGGGCCGGGCCGGGTCGGCCGGGTCGTGTCAGCGCAGGGGCGTGAAGTCCTGCGAGGCGATGTATCCGGGGCGCCGCGCCGGGGCGGCGAAGGGCTTCGCCGGGCGGTTCTCGACGCTGTTGAAGACGATGAACACGTTGCTGCGCGGGTACGGCGTGATGTTGTCACCCGAGCCGTGCATCGCGTTGCAGTCGAACCAGGTGGCCGAGCCGGCCTTCCCGGTGAAGAGCTTGATGCCGCAGGCCGAGGCGAACTTGGTCAATGCCTCGTCCGACGGGGTACCGGCATCCTGCATCCGGAGGGACTTCTTGTAGTTGTCCTTCGGCGTCGCACCGGCACAACCCAGGAAGCTCCGATGTGAGCCCGGCATGATCATCAGGCCGCCGTTGGTGGCGTGATTCGGTGTCAGGGCGATGGACACCGACACCGTGCGCATGTGCGGCAGGCCGTCCTCGGCGTGCCAGGTCTCGAAGTCGGAGTGCCAGTAGAAGCCGCTGGCGCCGAACCCGGGCTTGACGTTGATCCGGGACTGGTGCACGTACACCTCGGAGCCCAGGATCTGTCGCGCGCGTCCCACCACGCGCGGATCGGCGGCGAGGGCCGCGAACACCTCGCTGATCCGGTGGACCTCGAAGACGGAGCGTACTTCCCGGGACTTCGGCTCCACGATGGACCGTTCGTCGGCCAGCGTCGAGGGGTCACGGAGCAGCCGGTCCATCTCGGTCCGGTAGACGTCCACCTCCTCGGGCGTGACGAGTTCGTCGACGGACAGGAAGCCGTCGCGCTCGTAGCTCTCCAGCTCGTGGGCCCACATCGGGCCCGGCGTGCCGGGCTCGGACCAGACGACGGGGTCCGCGCGGCCGGTGAGCACCTCCTCGGAGCCCCGGGTCGGATACAGGTCGTTCACAGTGCGGGTGGATGCGTAGGTCATGGTGGTGCCTGCCTCTCCTCTCTGTGCGTTTCCGTAGGTCAGCTGCGGTGGTCGGGTTCGGTGAGGAGCGGGTACACGCCGTTCTCGTCGTGGTCCTCCCGGCCGGTCACGGGCGGGTTGAAGACGCACAGGCAGCGGAACTCGTGCTTCACGCGCAGGGTGTGCCGCTCGTGGCCGTCGAGGAGGTACATGGTTCCCGGCGTGATCGTGTGGGTCAGGCCCGTCTCCTCGTCCGTGAGTTCGGCCTCCCCCTCCGTGCAGACCACGGCCTCCACGTGGTTCGCGTACCACATGGACGTCTCGGTGCCGGCGTACAGGACGGTCTCGTGCAGGGAGAAGCCGACGCGTTCCTTCGCCAGGACGATGCGCTTGCTCTCCCACGTGCCGGATGCCGCCTTGACGTGGCGGTCGGTTCCCTCGATGTCCCGGAACGAGCGGACGATCATGGTGGTGCCCTTCGTGGTGGGGGGATGCCGGTCAGGCGGCTTCGCGGACGGAGCGGGCGAGGATGTCGAGGCCCTCGTCGAGTTCGTCGCCGGTGATGGTGAGCGGCGGCAGAAGCTTCACGACCTCGCCCTCGGGGCCCGAGGTCTCGACGAGGAGACCGTGCTCGAAGGCCCTTCGGCACACCTCCGCGGCGCGCTCCTTGTGGGCGAACTCGATGCCCCAGACCAGTCCGCGGCCCCGGTACGTCGCCCCCAGCCGGCCGTGTTCGGCACACAGCTCGTGCAACGCGCTCTCGACGCGCCTGCCCTGTATGAGGGTCCGCTCGCGCAGGACTCCGTCGCCCCAGTACGTCTTCAGGGCCGCGGTCGCGGTGACGAAGGCCGGGTTGTTGCCGCGGAAGGTGCCGTTGTGCTCGCCCGGCTCCCACAGGTCCAGCTCGGGCTTGAACAGGCACAGGGACATGGGCAGTCCGTAGCCGCTGATGGACTTGGACAGCGTGACGATGTCGGGGGTGATGCCCGCCTCCTCGAAGGAGAAGAACTCGCCGGTCCGGCCGCAGCCCATCTGGATGTCGTCGACGATCAGCAGCATGTCGCGGCGCCGGCACAGGTCCGCGAGCGCGCGGAGCCATTCCGCGCGGGCCACGTTGATGCCGCCCTCGCCCTGGATCGTCTCGACGATGACGGCCGCCGGATGGTTGAGCCCGGAGCCCTGGTCCTCCAGCAGGCGCTCGAACCAGAGGAAGTCGGGGGTCCTGCCGCCGAGGTAGTTGTCGAACGGCATCGGGGTGCCGTGGACCAGGGGGATGCCGGCGCCGGCCCGTTTGAAGGCGTTGCCCGTGACGGCGAGCGAGCCGAGTGACATGCCGTGGAAGGCGTTGGTGAAGGACACGACGGACTCGCGGCCCTTTGCCTTGCGCGCCAGCTTCAGCGCCGCTTCGACGGCGTTGGTCCCGGTGGGCCCCGGGAACATCACCTTGTAGGGCAGCGAGCGGGGTTCGAGGACGTGGGACCGGAAGGTCTCGAGGAAAGCCCTCTTGGCGGTCGTCGACATGTCGAGAGCGTGCGTGATGCCGTCCCGCTCCAGGTAGTCGAGCAGGGCCCGTTTGAGGACGGGGTTGTTGTGGCCGTAGTTCAGGGACCCGGCGCCCGCGAAGAAGTCCAGGTAGCCGCGGCCGTGTTCGTCGTACAGCCGGCTTCCCGTCGCGCGGTCGAAGACGACGGGCCAGGCCCGGCAGTAGCTGCGTACCTCGGACTCCACGGTCTCGAAGACGGACAGGATCGGCTCGGTCATGGTCATGGCAACTCTCCAGTGGGCGTGGGGGTGTTCGGTCCGGGGTGTGCGGGTGGCGGCCCGCACGGGACCGGGGTCAGAAGTGGAGCGGCTCGATGCGGTGCAGGACCTCCGGGGCGTGGCCGCCGTCCGGGAACTCCTCCGCGGCGAACAGCACTTCGCGCGTGACCGTGGCGCCGTGCCGCGCGGCGTAGGAGGCGAAGAGCCGCTCCGACGCGTGGTTTCCGGGGGAGATGGTGGTCTCCAGGGAGCTCAGACCGTGTTCCGCCGCCACCCGGGCGGAGAGGCCGTCGAGCAGGGCGCCTGCGATGCCCTGGCCGCGGACGGATTCGTCGACGGCGATCTGCCAGACGAGCAGGGTTCCGGGGCTCTCGGGCCGCAGGTATCCGCTGACGAATCCGACGGCCCGGCCGGACGAGTCGCGGGCCACGGCGGACGTGCCGGCGAAGTCACGGCACCAGAGGAGGTAGCTGTAGGACGAGTTGAGGTCCAGGGTCCTGGAGTCGCGTGCGAGGCGCCACAGCAGGGGGCCGTCACTCGGGCGAGGGCGGTCGATGTGCGTGGCCGTGTGGGTCGTGGTGGTCGTGGTGGTCGTCGTGGTCGTGGTCGTCGGGAGGGGCTTCCTGTAATGGGCCAGTTCTGCATGAGCAGTCATGCGGGCCGAAGTTACCCAGGGCTGGAGGAAAATGCATGGGCCTAAGGGGTTACGGAACTGGCGTGGCGCGTGATATATGCAGGAGCCTTTCCGAGGGTGGCGAAGCGCCGGTGACGGACCCGTATGCCTATGAAAAATCCTGACATTTCCACCCCACCCTCGAATTCATAACGAGCGGATAACATCTTTGCCCTGTCTCACATTTTCCACTTGAAATGTGATGTCCCCCTCTCCCGATCGGGGTTTCGTTCACAGTCGTGCGGTCAAAAGAGACAGGGCGCTCGGCCGCCCCCGGCGGTCCGGCGCCAGCGGTGCGGTGGCCATGCCCGCGCCGCTCCGCAGTCCGGCGAGGAACTCCTCGACGGCCCCCACGGAGGAGTGCTCCGGTCGCCACGACAGCTCCCGGCGCGCCCGGGCGGAGTCCATCAGGGGGAGGCGCAGCACCGCGTCGAACAGGTCCGGGGAAGCGGGCACCAGGTGCAGCCGCCAGGCCGCGGCGAGCGCCGCCCGTACCGGCTCCGCGGGCATCCGCAGGCTGCGTGCCCGCAGAGTACGGGCCAGGAGTGCGGCGTCCAGGGGCGGTTCGGCCGCGAGGTTGAACGCCCCGCGGACCGGGAGGAGGACGGCCGCACGGTACGCGGCGGCCGCGTCGTCGGTGTGCAGGGCCTGGAAGCGCAGGCCGGGCAGGTCCGGCACGGCGGGTATCAGCCCGGGCCGCACGAGGCTGCCGGGGAGCAGTCGACCGGCGAAGATGCGTCGCTGCTCGGACGCGGACGCCCGCTTGAACAGGAAGCCCGGCCGCATCCGCACCACGCGGATCTCCGGGTGGTCCCGTTCGTAGACGTCGAGGACCCGCTCCAGGTACGCCTTCTCGCGGGTGTAGGCGGCCTGCGGCCAGCCGTGGGTGGGCCAGGACTCGTCCACCGTACGGTCCTTGGGTCCGGGCGAGTACGCGCCCACCGAGGATGCGTACACGAGGACGGGCACGCCGGCGGCGGCGACGGCCTCGAACACGCGGATGCCGCCGAGGACGTTGGTGTGCCAGGTCTCGGCCGGGTGGTGGGTGGGCTGGAACTTCCAGGCGAGGTGGATCACGGCGTCCGCTCCGACGAAGAGGGGTACGAGGTCCGCCCCGCCGGGTTCGATGTCGGCCGCCCGCCAACTCGTCTTCCTCGGCCGCCAGTCGGGAACGCGGCGGGCGAGGCCCGTCACGGAGCCCACGGCCGGATCCTCGGCGAGAGCCCGCACCACGCTGGTGCCTACGTTCCCCGTGCCTCCGACGACGACTACGCGGAGGGGCTCGGAGCGGGCCTCGGGTGTCGGGTCCGGGAGCGGAGCGGTCATGGGTCGAGCTCCTTTCCGGCGGGCGCCGGCCGGCCGTCGCCGGCCGGCGGCAGGGCGAACGGGCTGTGGTCGAGGTGGGCGAGGAGGTCGGCCGGGTCCCGGTAGACGGCGCGGGCACCGGCCTCTTCGAGGTCGGCGCGCGGGATGCCGCCGCAGAGGAGGCCCACGCAGGCGACCTCGGCCCGGGCGCCCGCCTTCATGTCCCAGACCGTGTCGCCGACGAAGACGGACCCGTGCGCGGGTGCGTCGGCGAGGTCGAGGGCGTGGTGGACCGGGTCGGGTGCGGGCTTGCCCTCGTCCACGTCATCGGCGCTGGCCGTCGCGGTGACGGCGTCGTCGGCGTCGATGGCGCGTCGGAGCGCGTCCAGTTCGTGCTCCTGGGCCGAGGTCACGAGCACCACCCGCCAGCCCCGCCGGTGCAGCTCGCGCAGCAGCTCGGCTGCCGAGTCCAGTGGGGGCAGCCGGTCGAAGTACGTGCCGTAGAGGGTGTCGTGCGCCGCGCTCAGGGTGTCGTCCTCGTCCGTGTCGCGGTCGTCGCCCAGCAGGTGGTCGAGCAGGTCCTCGCCGGGCAGGCCGATCGCGCGGTGGATGTCGTGCATCGCCACGTCGTGACCGCCCTGCCGAAGGGCCTCCCACCAGCAGGTGACATGGAGGTGGTTCGTGTCGGCGAGGGTGCCGTCCACGTCGAACAGTGCGGCCCGGTTCATGCGCTGCCTCCTAGTGCCCGAGCTTCCGCTTGAGTTCGGCCTTGTCCATGGAGGAACGGCCGTGCAGGTTGCGGCGCTTGGCCTCGGCGTAGAGCTGGTCGTAGGTCGGTCCTTCCGATCCGCTGTGGGAGCGCTGCCCGCCGCGCTTGCCGGAGGACATGTCCTGGATCGAGCTCTTGCTCGCCGTCTTGGACTCGCCTGCGCGGGCCCGTTCCTTGTTCACCGTGCGTGCGGCGATCTCCTTCGCCCGCTCGGTGCTCTCTCCGCGCTTCTCCGCGCTCTCCTTGATGTGCTCGTACTGCCGTTCACGCTTCGGACTGGATCCACGGGGCATGATGACTCCTCTGTTCCGTCGTGTTCTGTCATGTTCTGTCGGGGTGCCCGGGGGCGCCTACCCGTCACGCCCCCGGACACTCCCCGGGGCGCATGTCAGGTTTGAGCTATTTTGTAGTGGTTAGGAGTCCCTCGTGTCGTGCCGAAGGCGGCACGCATCAGCGAGGGCACTCGCTTCGAGTGAGGCGCCATGGCCCGCAAGACCGTCACCCCGCCGACGCCGGCGGGACTCCCCGCTCCCGGAGACCTGAGCCCCCCGGCTCCGGACGACGTTCCGCTGCCCAAGGACCACACCCAGGCGATCCTCGAAACCACCAAGCACGTGGCAGCGCTGCTCAAGCGCACCGGGAAGCCCTTCGCCCTGGCGGGCAGCGTGGCCGCCTTCGCCCATGGCCTGCCGGCCCGCTTCCAGCACGACACCGACTTCTGCGTCCGGCCCGAGGACGCCGACACGGCGATCAAGGCCCTGGAGGGCGGCGGCATCGCCATGCGCCGGGCCCCCGAGGACTGGCTGGTCAAGGGCCGCTCGGGCGGGGAGGAGATCGACCTGATCTTCGAGCTGGCCAGGCGTCCGGTCAGTACCGAGCTGCTGGGGCGGGCGAGCGTCAAGGCGGTGGACTCGGTGTGGATGCCGGTCCTCTCGCCCACCGACCTCATGGACAGCCGCCTCGCCGCGCTCTGCGAGCACTACTGCGACTTCGGCGACCTGCTGCCCATGGCCCGCATGCTGCGCGAGCAGATCGACTGGGAGCGCCTCGACCGGGACCATCGGCAGGCCCCGCTCTCGGACTCCTTCCTCTACCTGCTCGCGCGACTCCAGGTCATCGACCGCCGCCCCGAAGGGCCGGACGAGAGCGAGGAAGCGCCGTGACCTCCACCGAGATCACCGAGTACCGCATCGAGCACCTGCTCGACCGGCTGGCGCGCGAGGACACCGCCGAACTCGGCGTGCGCGTCGAAACGCACGGCGCCCGGGCCGTCGTCCGGGGCTGTGTCCCCGACGAGCAGTGCCGGACCGCCGTCCTGCGCATCGCGGGGGAGGAGCTGGCCGGCCTGGACTGGTACGAGGACCTCACCGTGAGCCACCCCCGCCCGCCCGACCACGCCGAGGAGCTGTCGTGATCCGCGTGGCGGCCGTCGGGGACATCCACCTCGGCCCGGACAGCGCCGGGCAGCTGCGGCCCGCATTCGACACCCTCGGCACGTGCGCCGACGTACTGCTGCTGGCCGGCGACCTCACCCGACACGGCACCCCGGAGGAGGCCCGGGTGGTGGCCGCGGAGGTCGCCGGGCTGCCGGTGCCCGTCGTCGCGGTCCTCGGGAACCACGACTACCAGAGCGACCAGGAGGAGGCCGTCACCCGGGAGCTGCGCGCGGCGGGCGTCCACGTCCTGGAAGGCGACGGGGTCGCCCTCGACCTCGCCGGTACGCGGGTGGGCGTCGCGGGGACCAAGGGCTTCTGCGGAGGCTTCGCCGGAGGCAGCGGCAGCGAGTTCGGCGAGCCGGAGATGAAGTCGTTCATCCGCTACACCCGCAGGTGTGCGGAGGCCCTGGGGCGGGCGCTGGGCGAGCTCCGCGAAGAGGGCTGCGCGCTGCGCATCGCGCTGACCCACTTCGCGCCCGTACCCGACACCCTGGCGGGCGAGCCCCGGGAGATCTACCCCTTCCTCGGCAGCTACCTCCTCGCCGAGGCGGTGGACGAGCACGGCGCCGATCTCGCCGTCCACGGGCACGCCCACCTCGGCACCGAGCACGGCATGACGGCGGGCGGGACCAGGGTCAGGAACGTGGCCATGCCGGTCATCGACCGGGCGTTCGCCGTCTACCACCTCGGCACGGACGGACACGCTCCCGCGGCGGGCGGGCACGGGCACTGAAAGCCGCCGTTCGGGCGCCGCCGGCGGCCCCCGAACGAGGGGGGTTCGGTTCGGCCGGCTGTACGCCTGCGGTGGTGGGCCCAGGGACCGCGGGGCAGGGTGGGGCACACCCTGCCCCACTGCCCTTGTCGAGGCCGACCGATGGCGCACCACCCAGTTCAGGCGATGGCGGACCCTCCGGGTACCCGGCCCCCGACCGCTCCCGCCGGCCCACGCGGTCGCCGCCGAGACCTGGCCTGGCTGGCGCCCGTGGCCGCCGCGTACGCCCTCGCGCAGCTGCTCCTGGCCGTGCCGGGCACCGGACTGGGCTGGGACGAAACCGTCTACGTCAGCCAGGTCTCCCGCCAGTCGCCCGCCGCCTTCTTCAGCGCCCCGCGGGCCCGCGGCATCACCTACCTCGTCGCCCCGATCGCCGCGCTCACCTCGTCCACGACGGCGCTACGCGTCTACCTGGCGCTGCTGTCGGCGGCAGCGCTGCTGCTGTGCCTGTGGGTGTGGCGCAGGCTGCTGCCCGCGCCGGTGCTCGCTCTCGCGGGCGGCCTGTTCGCCGGACTGTGGGTGACGCTCCTCTACGGCCCCCAGGCCATGCCGAACCTCTGGGTGGCGTTCGGCGCGCTCCTCGCCGTCGGCTGCTTCCTGAGAACAGCACGCGACCGCCGCGACGGCCGCGACCGCCGCGACCGCGACCACCTCGCGCCCGTCGGCCTCGCCGCCGGCGTGGCCCTCGCGGCGCTCATGCGGCCGATGGACGCCGCATGGCTCGTCCTGCCTCTGGCGTGCGCCGCGGTCGCCGTCCCCGCCTGGCGGCGCCCGGCGCTGCTGGTGGCTCTCGCGGTCGGCGCCGTACTCGGCGGCATCGAATGGGTCGTCGAGGCCGAGCTCCGCTACGGCGGCCTCCTCGCCCGACTGCACCGGGCGAGCGAGATCCAGGGCGGCCTGGGCTGGAACCCCGCCTTCGCCGACCAGTTGCGTGCCCTGGACGGCCGCACCCTGTGCCGCCCGTGCGACGGGCCGTGGTCCCGGCCGGTCACCGGCCTGTGGTGGCTCGCCCTGCCGCCGCTGATCGTCGGCGGCCTGATCGCCGCCCACCGGGAGGCCCGGCTGAGCCCGGTTCTCGTAGCGACGGTCGTCGGGCTGTGCCTCGCGGCGCCCTACCTCCTGCTGATCGGTTACGCGGCCCCCCGCTTCCTGCTCCCCGCCTACGCCCTGCTCTCCCTCCCCGTCGCGGTCTTCCTGGCCCGGGTCATCAGGGCGAGCCGGGCGCGCTCGCGCACCCTCGCCGCCCTCTGTTTCGTCCTGGTCGGCTTCCACCTGGCGGTGCAACTCGCGATCACCGCGGCCGCGGCGGAGCGCAGCCGGGGCAACCGGACGGCGTTCACGGCGGTCGCCGCCGAACTGCGCCGCCAGGGCCTTCGCCCGCCGTGCGTGATCAGCGGCAGCGAGGGCGTCCGGGCGGCCTTCCACACCGGGTGCGCGTCCCGTCAGGTCCACGGCGGCCACGACGGCAGCATCACCGCGGAGGAACTCGTGGCGCTCGCCCGCACCCGTCCGGTGGCCGTCCTCGTCCAGGGGAACCGGCCCCCGCCGTGGGCCCGCGGCTGGCGCCCCCACCCACTGCCCGACATCCAGGGCGTACCCGGCTACCGGGCCTACATCTCTCCCTCGGCCGATGTGGGGTTTCGGCGGCTCAGGACGGGTTAGGTGCCCCGTGCCGAACGAGACAACCCCACCGGGAAGCGAGCCCATGACCACGCCCCGTACCGCACCGACCACAGGACGGCCGGGCCGTCCCCGGCCCCGGCTGCTCGCGCCACCCGGCGTCTACCGCCCGCAGGCCGACACCAGACTGCTGGACGAGGCCTTCGCCCGGGAGGAACTGCGGCCCGCCGCGGCGGTGATGGAGATCGGCACCGGCACCGGTGCCCTCGCGCTGCACGCGGCGGGCAGGGGAGCCCGGGTCACCGCGGTCGACGTCTCCTGGCCCGCCGTCCTCGCGACGTACGTGAACGCCCTGCGCCACCGGCTGCCGCTCCGCGTACTCCACGGCGACTTCGCCCTGCGCACCCGGGGCAGGCGGTTCGACCTCGTCCTCGCCAACCCTCCGTACGTCCCCTCCCCGGACACCCGGCTGCCGACGCACGGCGCCGCACGCGCCTGGGACGCCGGTCCGACGGGACGCCTGATCATCGACAGGATCTGCGCGACGGCCGCCGCCATGCTGCGCCCCGGCGGAGTTCTGCTCATGGTCCACTCCGGGATGTGCGGCCCGCGAACCACCGTGCGGCGTCTGGAACGGGCCGGGCTCAGCGCACGGATCGTCCTGCACGCCTCGGTGCCGTGGGGGCCGGTGCTGCGCGCCCGCCGTGCCTGGCTGGAGGGTCAGGGCCTGGCAGCCGAGGGCGCCGAGTGGGAACAGCTGGTGATCATCCGTGCCCAGCGCCTTTGACCGTGACGCCCCGACGCGTCCACGTCCTGCCCCGCCCGCCGGCCGGCGGCCGAGCCCCGGCGCCGGGCCCAGCCGCCCATGACCAGGCCCCTGACCACCGCCGGTCAGGATGTCGGCGGCCCCGGCCTGGTCGACGGCCGGGCCCGGCCACCCGTACCCCACACCTCCGGAGACACCGCCATGAACAGCCGTTCGCGACTCCTCGCCATCTACCTCAACGACCACCTGACCGGCGCCGGCGCGGGCGTGGAACTCCTGCGCCGCGCGGCACGGGCCCATCGAGGCACCCCCCTCGGGCCGCCGCTGGCGGCCATGGCCCAGGAAGTCGCCCAGGACCTGGAGAGCCTGCGCCGCATCATGACCGACCTCCAGGTCCCCGTGATGCGAAGCCGCATCGCCCTCGGCCGGCTCGCCGAGAAGGCGGGCAGGCTCAAGCTCAACGGACGCGTCGTGTCCCGTTCCCCGCTCAGCGACGTCGTGGAACTGGAGGCCATGCGGCTGGGCGTCGAAGGCAAGGCATGCGCCTGGCGCTCGCTCCAGGCCGTTGCGGACACGGATCCCCGCATCGACGGCGTTCGCCTCAGGGAGCTCCTGCGGCGCGCCGAGCGGCAGATCCGGATCCTGGAGTCCCTCCGCGACGAACGCGCCGCCCAGGTCTTCACCGCCGATGCGGCGGGGCAGGAGAGCCTGCCCGCGACGCCGGTGGACGGGTGGGACGCGCCGTCCGGCTTGGACTCGGGCGAGCCACGCCGGCGCGGATAGGCGGACAGACGGACAAGGATCACCATCGCGGCCACCGCGAGCACCTCGGACCTTCTTCCCGTGCGCCGGGGCGAGGGCGGCGCACGCTCGCGCGGTGTCCCGGTCGAAGGTCTCACCCGCCGAGGGCGGGCAGCACCTTGTCGCGGTAGGCGGCGAAGAAGGCCTCGTTGTCGGGGCCGATCTGCCCGACGTACACCTCCTCGAAGCCCGCGTCCACGTAGGCGCGGACGGCGCCCACGTGCTCCTCTACGTCGTCGCCGCACGTGACGGCCTCCGCCACCTGACGGCGGGTGACGAGTTGGCTCGCCTGTTCGAAATGGGCCGGGGTCGGCAGGATCTGGTTGAGTTCGCCGGGCAACTGTTCCGTGGGCCACAGCCGGTGCGCCGTGTCCACGGCCTTCTCGCGGTCCTCGTCCCAGCACACCTTGAGGCCGCCGATCACGGGCTTGCCTTCGCCTCCCGCGTCCCGGAACCGGCCGATGGCCTCCTGGTCGGGGCCCATGGTGACCAACCCGTCGCCGATGCGGCCGGCGAGCTCGGCCGCCTTCGGGCCGAAGCCGGAGACGTGGACCGGTAGCCGTGCGTGCGGTGCGGTGTACAGGCGGGCGTTCTCCACCGTGTAGTACTGCCCGCGGTGGCTGATCTGGCGGCCCGTGAAGAGCTTCCGCATCACCTCGACGGCTTCCTCCAGCATCTCGGCGCGCTCGTCGAACGGTGGCCAGCGGTCGCCCAGGACGTGCTCGTTGAGAGCCTCGCCGGTGCCCACGCCCAGGGCGAACCTGCCGTCGAGCAGACGGCTCGACGTGGCCGCTGCCTGGGCCGTCACCGCCGGATGCAGACGCATGGTGGGGCAGGTCACCAGGGTGATCACCGGTAGGTCCACGGCCTGCGACAGCGCCCCGATCATCGACCAGACCAACGGGCTGTTGCCCTGCGCGTCGTTCCAGGGGTGGAAGTGGTCGGAGATGGCAAGGCGACTGAAACCCGCGGCGCGGGCCCGGCGGGCCTGATCGAGGAGCTGGCCCGGGGTGAATTCCTCACAGGCCAGGAAGTAGCCGAACGACGTCATGGCTCTCGTGCCTCCACGGACGGGTGAACGGCCCCTGGTCGGCGCGTGCCCCGAGCCCCGGGGGACAAACACGCCAACGGTGACGCGCGCGGGCCTGCTCGCCGCGAGGTCATCGGTCTGCGAGGTTGGCGGCCATGGCGACGACCGCACTTGTCATCATCGACATGCTCAACACGTACGACCACGAGGACGCCGACATCCTGGTCCCGTCCGTCGCGCGGGCCCTGCCCGCGGTGGTGGACCTCCTCGAACAGGCCAGGGCGCGGGAGGTCCCCGTGGTCTACGCCAACGACAACTTCGGAAGGTGGCGCTCCCACCACGGCGAGATCCTGGACGCGGCCCTCACCGGGGCGCACGCGGACCTCGTCGAGCCCGTGAGGCCCGACGAATCCTCGTACTTCGTGGTCAAGGCACGCCATTCCATCTTCTACGAGACACCGCTCGCCTATCTGCTGGGTTCGCTCGATGTGGACCGGCTCGTGCTGTGCGGGCAGGTCACGGAGCAGTGCGTGCTCTACTCCGCCCTCGACGCGCACATCCGCCACCTCCCCGTGACGGTTGCCCGGGACGCCGTCGCCCACATCCACCCGGACCTGGCCGAGGCCGCGCTGCGCATGATGGAGATCAACATGTCCGCACGCATCGTGGCCGCCGCCGACGCCTTCCGGTAGCCCAGCCGGGCGTCGGCGCACCTGCCGCGCACCCGGCCGTTTCGGGTGGGGGGGCCGGGGCAGGCGCCGACTGCCGACCGGTGGTGCCGCGTCCACGGGGCGAACCGGAACGCGGCAGCCGGATCCGGGTGTGGAGGTGGTGGCGGCGATGGACGCGAGCGCGAGCGCCGCCCCGGCCGCGGCCGCTGGTCAGGGGTACGACGCGAGTCCCTACCTGCCCTCGCGCGGGGGTCTGGCGAGCCTGCGACGGGCGGCGGCCGGATGCCAGGGGTGCCCGCTGTTCCTGGACGCCACGCAGACGGTCTTCGGCGCGGGCCCAGCCCGTGCGCGGCTGATGCTGGTCGGGGAGCAGCCCGGCGACCAGGAGGACGTACGAGGGGAGCCGTTCGTGGGCCCGGCGGGGCGGCTGCTGCGCAGGGCGCTCGACGAGGCAGGGCTCGGCGACGAGGACGCGTACCTCACCAACGTGGTCAAACACTTCAAGTTCACGCCCGCCCCGCGCGGCAAGCGCCGCATCCACAAGGCGCCGAACCTGCGGGAGATGACCGCCTGCCGACCCTGGCTGATCGAGGAACTCCGGCTGGTCGACCCCGAAGTGCTGGTGGTCCTGGGCGGAACGGCGGGCAGGGCGCTGCTCGGCTCCTCCTTCCGGGTGGGCGAGCGGCGTGGCGTCCTGCTGCCGATGCCCGCGCTGGACGGCGGGGAGACGGCCCCGGCCGCCGGGCAGCTGCTGGCGACGGTCCATCCCTCCGCGGTCCTGCGGGCGGACGACCGCGAGGCCGCCTTCTCGGGGCTGGTGGCGGACCTCTCCGTGGCCGCCGCCGTGCTGGAGTGATCGCGCGGATGCCGGGTGTGGCCGCACCCGAACCCGAATGCGGGCCCCCGGCCCGGGTAGGCGCACGGCGTGTCCGGTCACGGCCACGCGTGGCCGGAGACCGACCCAGCGAAGGAAGTGAGCGACGTGCGCATCGCGTTCCTGACCGCGCCCGAGGGCGTGGAGGAGATCGAACTGACCGCACCCTGGAAAGCGGTGGAGGAGAAGGGCTGGATTCCGCAGCTGGTCTCGACGGAGCCCGGAAGGGTCCAGGCGTTCAGACACTTCGACAAGGGCGGCACCCATGCCGTCGATCATGTACTCGCCGGCGACACCTCGGACGCATTCGACGCGCTCGTCCTGCCCGGGGGAGTCGCCAACCCCGACGCCCTGCGCATGAACGAGCGGGCGGTCGGGTTCGTGCGGAGCTTCTTCGAGGCCGGCAAGCCGGTCGCGGCGATCTGCCACGCGCCGTGGACCCTCGTGGAGGCGGATGTCCTACGGGGCCGGACGCTGACCTCGTGGCCGAGCCTGGCGACCGACATCCGCAACGCGGGCGGCACCTGGGTGGACGAGGAGGTGCAGGTCTGCCACGCGGCGCCCGCGACGCTGGTCACCAGCCGCAAGCCCGCCGACCTGGATGCCTTCTGCTCCGTCTTGGTGAGGGAGTTCGCCGACACGCGGAACGCTTCGGCCGCGCGTACCTGATGCAACGCCTACCTGAGGCGAAAGGGGAAGGCCGCCTTGGGACGAGCGTCCCGGGGCGGCCTTCGCACGGGTAAGGGGCGGGCATGCGCTCCGCTACCTACTCCTCCAAGGCGTCCTTGATCTTCTCCTTGGCCTCGCGGGCATCGCCCTTGACCTGCTCCGCACGCCCCTTCGCGGTGAGACGCTCGTTGCCGACGGTGCGGCCCGCGGCTTCCTTGGCCTTGCCCACCGCCTGTTCCTTCTTGGCCTTCATCTTCTCTTCGCCGGACACGATATGACTCCCCTCGCTCGGAATCGGTCCTTCGCAGCGTTTAACCCGTTCCCGACGCCCCAAACTCGCGGGCCGCGGCTCCAGGGGGCGTACCGCTCGCCGGGGCGGGTAGGCGCCGGGCAGGAACCGCTTCCAGCAGCGGGAGGAAGTCATGACCCGACGAGTCCACGAGGTGATGACGGAGAAGCCGGTGACCGTCGAGAAGCTGACATCACTGGCCGAAGCGGCCCGGGTCATGCGGGACGCGGGTATCGGGGACGTCCTGGTCGTCGACGAGGGTCGACTACGCGGCATCCTGACCGATCGGGACCTCGTGATACGCGCCATGGCCGAGAACCGCGACCCCGCCGACACGACGGTCCACGCGATCTGCAGCACCGAACCGATCACCGTCAGTCCCGGCGACGACGTCGACCAGGCCGCCGACCTCATGCGCCGGCACAAGCTGAGGCGACTGCCCGTGCAAACCGAGGACGGTGAACTGGTCGGCGTCGTCACCCTGGGCGACCTCGCCGTCGAACGGGATCCGGGTTCGGCCTTCGCGGCCATCGCGGCCGCCGAGCCCGACACCTGAGGTCCGCCGCTGTCGGCCGCCTCCTCCCCCTAGGCTGAATCTCGTACGTGAGGGAGAGGAGGCCGAGGTGGCCGAAACGGTGGTGGCCGACGCGGTGGCCGAGGTGATGGCCGAGCTGGCCGAGCTCGAGGACCCGAAGGCACGCGAGGTCAACGAGAGACACGGTGACGACCACGGTGTGAACCTCGGCAAGCTGCGCGCGCTCGCGAAGCGACTGAAGACGCAGCAGGAACTCGCGCGCGGGCTCTGGGAGACCGATGACACCGCCGCGAGACTGCTGGCGATGCTGATCTGCCGCCCCAAGGCCTTCGAGCGTGACGAGTTGGACGCCATGCTGCGCGCGGCGCGCACACCCAAGGTGCACGACTGGCTCGTGAACTACGTGGTGAAGAAGAGCCCGCACTCCGAAGGACTGCGCCTGATCTGGTCCGCAGATCCGGATCCGGTGGTCGCCAGTGCCGGCTGGGCGCTGACGACCGAACGCGTGGCGAAGAAGCCGGACGGCCTCGACCTCGCAGGACTGCTCGACGTCATCGAGGCGGAGATGAAGGACGCCCCGGACCGCCTGCAGTGGGCGATGAACCACTGCCTGGCCCAGATCGGGATCGAGCACGCCGAGCACCGCGCTCGTGCCCTCGACATCGGCGAGCGCCTGGAGGTGCTCAAGGACTACCCCACGTCCCCGGGCTGCACGTCTCCGTTCGCGCCCGTCTGGATCACCGAGATGGTGCGTCGGCAGGGAGACGCGACCATGGCGTGATCGGCCACGGACCGCCCCCTCGGCCGCCGTCAGTCGGGAGGTTCAGGTACCACCGGCCGTTCGCTGGGGGACGGCTCGGGCGGCGGCGGGGGAGGGCCGGGCGGCTTTTCGCCGGGGTCGGGGGGATTCGGATCACGGGGTACGGGATCCGGTCGCTCCGGTACGGGGGCCGGGCCCTCGGGTTCGGGTTCTGTGGTCCACTCCACAACGCTCACCTTGTGACCTCACATGTGACGTTCGAGCGAGATTCCGCTCGATGGGGCTCTCGTGTGTTCCCGGACATGCCGCTGTCCGCGTGCGCGTGCGGCCTATTCCTGATCCTCGATCCCGATGGCCTCCTCCAGGTCCCGGTGAGCCGTGCGCCACGCCCCCTCCTGTTGCTCCAGGAGAGCGACGGCGATGGCGTCCAGCTTGCGTTGGATCGCGTGCTCGGCCCGGCGCTCGGAGTTCTTGAGCAGGGCGAGCAGCAGCAGGGACACCGCGCCCATGGCGTCACCGGCCAGGTGCTGCCATTCCAACGGCATGTGAAACAGATGGACGGTCGCGAAAGCGGCCACCAGAAGGAAGCACAAGCAGGAGAAGAGCGCGGAACTCGTGAAGTTCGAGGCGAGCTCCGCCAGCTTGTCGAAGCGGCCGAGCCGCCCTGGTCTGCCCTTTTCCGCCGGATGTGCGAACGTCATGCCCCGCGCCTGCCCGGCAGAGGCCCGCCGAAACGGGCCCCTGCCGGCCAGGCGCGGGACAGACGGCGGGGCAAGCCCCCACCGTCAGGTGCGCAGCAGCCGGCCGAAGAAGGACCGGTACCGCTGCAGCGCCAGCCGCAGGTCCTCGGTGGCCACCTCTTCGCCCTGCTGCCACTGGCTCTCCAGTTCCCTCTTGTGCTCGGAGAAGGTTCCGGCGAGGGTCTGCATGACCTCGGCGACCAGGCCGTCGGCGTCGCGCACCGCCCCCTGCGGGTCGTCCACGAAGCGGGCCTGAATCTCGCCCCAGGTCTTCTGGTACTGCTCGGCCGCCTGCTCGGGGAGCAGCGCCTCGGATCCTTCGTCGGGGACGGGCGCCGTCTCCGACGAGGCCTGCCGGTCTTCGTCGTAGGCGGTCTCCTCCGCGTCGGAGACGTCCGTCTCCTGCCGCATCTCCTCGCGGTCCTCCTCCAGGGTGTCGTCGGCGGTCGCCTCACCCGGGTACATCGGGGGCTGCTGCTCATCCGCTCCGGAGCGCGCCAACTGCTCCGTGGTCAAGCTCTGTTCCTCGTTCCGCTGTTCTTCTTCCCGCTGCATCTCGTGTCACCTCGTCGTCCCGACCAGTTCGTCGAAGAGCGCGCGGTAGTGCACCATGGCCCCGCGCAGCTCCTCCGTGGTTGCCTGCCCCTTGCTGCTGCGCATGTTGACCTCGTGCGCCGCGCGGTAGTGCTCCAGGGTCCGCCCGTGCTCGACGGACAGCTCGCGCAGCTGCTCCTCGTAGCCCTCGGTGGGGTAGCCGCGGTCCCGCATCACGTGGGTGATCAGATCGTCCGCCTGCCCGACCGCGCCTTCCGGCCGGTCGACGAAGCGCTGCTGGACGGTGGTCCACGCGTCGGCGTAACGGTGCCGCGACTCGGCGGGGAGTTCCCTGATGTCGAGGTTGTCGTGCTGGACCTCGCGGTCCCGCAGTTCGGTGTGGGCGGCGTGCCTGCTGCCCATGTCGTCCACGGTCCGTTCGTATTCCGGACCGAACCGCTCCTGCAGCCGGCGCCGCCGCTGGAACATCCACGCGGCGATGCCTGCGAGGATCACCACGACGGCGACCGGGATCAGGACGGCGAGAAGTGTGGTGGTTGACATCGAATCCTCCGCGGTGCCGTCTTCATCGTTCCGGTGTTCGACGCAGCGGCGTCTGCCCAGGACAGCCCGTTCAAAACAGGGGCACGGTCCGAGTGAGCGCGCGTGCGGTGGGTAGGCGTCGGCCGGAGGTCCGATGCCGTGAGGTACGCAGACTGGATGCTGACAGTGGACGAACGCGGCAACGCCGCGACGCGCCTGGACGAGCGCCACCCGGACGGGTCGGCCTGGTCGGAGGGCAACCGCGCCCGGGCCCTGGTTCACGGCGCCGCGTACTTCGCGGAGCTCTTGGCGGGGATCAGCGCGATGCGCGTGGGCGACCTGCTCCTGTTCACCGACTGGCGCGGCGATTCCGACGAGCGACTCGACGGACCCGGTACCGAGATCGGTACCGTCCTGTGTCGGGCGGCGGAGCGCGGTGTCGTGGTCAAGGGGCTGCTGTGGCGCTCGCACCTGGACGGCCTCCACTTCAGCGAAGCGGAGAACCGGCACCTCGAGCAGGCGATCGAGCAGGGCGGCGGCGAGTGCCTGCTCGACCTGCGGGTGCGGCCGGGCGGGTCACACCACCAGAAGATGGTGGTGCTGCGCCACCCGGGACGCCCCGAGCTGGACGTCGCGTACGTCGGCGGCATCGACCTCTGCCACAACCGCAACGACGACGCCACCCACCGCGGCGACCGCCAGTCGCTGCCGATGGCCTCCGCGTACGGGCCGCACCCGCCATGGCACGACGTCCAGCTCGCCCTGCGGGGACCGGCCGTCGGCGACATCGAGGCCGTCTTCCGCGAACGCTGGCAGGACCCGTCGCCACTCAGCCGCAGCCCCCTCGTCCGCGTGCGGGAACTGCTGCACCGCGAGGACACCAACGCGGACGCCCTGCCGCCGCAGACAGCCGATCCGGCACCCTGCGGCACGCACACCGTGCAGGTGCTGCGCACGTATCCGAACCGGCTGCTGCACGGCTACCCCTTCGCCCCCGACGGCGAGTTCAGCATCGCGCGCGGCTACATGAAGGCGCTGCGCCGGGCCCGGTCACTGATCTACCTGGAGGACCAGTACCTGTGGTCCCCCCGGGTGGTGGACTGCTTCGCCCAGGCGCTGAGAACGCACCGACAACTGCGACTGATCGGCGTCATCCCCCTGGTCCCGGAGCAGGACGGCCCGCTCACCCTGCCGATGAACCTGATCGGGCGGATCACGGCCCTGGACGAACTGCGCCGCGCCGGCGGCGACCGCGTCGCGGTCTACGGCCTGGAGAACCCCGCGGGAACCCCCGTCTACGTGCACGCCAAGGTGTGCGTGATCGACGACGCCTGGGCCTCCGTCGGCTCCGACAACATCAACCTCCGTTCGTGGACGCACGATTCGGAACTCAGCTGCGTCGTCCTCGACCAGAGGCCGGACCCACGGGCCCCTGCCGACCCGGGAGGTCTCGGCGACGGAGCGCGCGCCTTCGCCCGCGAGCTGCGCCTGGAGCTCATGAGCGAGCACCTGGAAGCACAGGACGGATCGGGGCAGCGGCCGCAGGACGTGCTGTGCGACCCGGTGACCGCGTTCGCCGCCTTCCAGGAGACGGCCGCCGCCCTGGACGCCTGGCACGAGGGCGGCCGCCGCGGTCCACGGCCGCCGGGCCGTCTGCGCCGGTACGTTCCGCCCGAGCTGCCCAAGGCCAAGCGGGTGCTCGCGACTCCGCTGCACCACGTCCTGGTCGACCCGGACGGACGCCCCTTCGGACTGCGCCGCCACAACGCTTTCTGATGGCGGGAGGGTTTCCCCGCCGATAGCGGGTAGGCGCCGGGCGTGAGCTACGTGAGCCGCGGCAAGGGTTACTCCCGCGACAGCCGCTACATCACCACGCGGATCACTGCCGACGGGCGCGAGGGTTACCCGGTGGAGCCCGGCCGGTACCGCCTGGTGGTCAGCCGGGCCTGTCCGTGGGCGAGCCGGGCCGTGATCGTACGGCGGCTCCTCGGGCTGGAGGAGGCGCTTCCGATGGCCGTCGCCGGGCCCGTGCACGACGAGCGCAGCTGGACCTTCGACCTCGATCCCGGCGGGCGCGACCCGGTGCTCGGCATCGAGCGGCTCCAGGAGGCCTACCTCGCGCGCGACCCGGCCTACGACCGGGGCATCACCGTGCCGGCCGTCGTGGACGTCCCGACCGGCAAGGTCGTGACCAACGACTTCCCCCGGATCACGCTCGACATGTCGCTGGAGTGGGCGCCGTACCACCGCCCCGGGGCGCCGGCGCTCTACCCGCCCACGACGCGGGCGACGCCGTGAACGAGGTGGTCTACCGGGACGTCAACAACGCGGTCTACGAGGCGGGGTTCGCCGGTACCCAGGAGGCGTACGAGGACGCGTACGCGCGGCTGTTCGCCCGGCTGGACTGGCTCTCAGCCCGCCTGGAACGCTCCCGCTACCTCGTCGGCGGCACCATCACCGAAGCAGACGTACGGCTGTTCACCACGCTCGTGCGCTTCGACGCCGTCTACCACGGCCACTTCAAGTGCAACCGGCACAAACTGACCGAGATGCCGGTGCTCTGGGCGTACGCGCGGGACCTGTTCCAGACGCCCGGCTTCGGCGACACCGTCGATTTCGACCACATCAAGCGGCACTACTACCTGGTGCACGACGACATCAACCCCACCGGGATCGTGCCGGCGGGCCCCGACCCGACCGCCTGGCTCGCGCCGCACGGCCGCGACGCCCTCGGCGGCCGTCCCTTCGGCGACGGCACCGCGCCCGGGCCGGTCGCGCCCGAGGAGGCGGTACCGGCCGACCACACCCCGCTCGCCTGAACGCGCGCTCCCCCTGAACGAGAGCTGCCTCAGGTCGTCAGCCCTTGACGATGCCGCGCACGTTCTCGATGCTGCCGCAGTCGGACGCCAGCCGCTCCTCGCGTTCCCGCAGGAACGCGGCGCCGAGTTCGGCCCTGCGCTCGTCGG
This sequence comes from Streptomyces sp. NPDC059874, assembly GCF_042731135.1. Classification (NCBI taxonomy): domain Bacteria; kingdom Bacillati; phylum Actinomycetota; class Actinomycetes; order Kitasatosporales; family Streptomycetaceae; genus Streptomyces; species Streptomyces sp. NPDC059874. The sequence goes on along the minus strand of NZ_JBHWJY010000014.1, from coordinate 97,681 downwards.
GGACGTTCTCCCGGGCGCCGTTGAGGATCGTCCGCTCCTCCTCGTCCACGTGGTGGGTCACCGCCTCGACCAGGTCCTCCAGTCGCGCGTCCCACTCGTCGGAGCCGACGTCGTCCACTTCCAGCAGGGCCAGCAGCGCCTCGTTGCCCTCGGCGTGCTCCTTCTCCCCGTGCTCCACTTCCTCGTTGTCGACGCCCTTGAAGCGTTTGAGCGCGCCGTAGACCTCGGCTTCCTCCGCCTCGCCGTGTGCGATGAGCAGGGCCGAGAACTCCTCCAGCGCCTTCGCGCGGTCGGCCTCGACGCTCCGCATGCGGCGGAACAGGTCCTCCATGGTGCGGTGGTCCTTGAGGATCACCGCGACGACGTCCTGGTCCTTCTCCTTGCCCGCCATACGATTCGCCTCCTCGTTTCGGGGCGGCTGCCCCCGCTCGGGCCCTTCATGCGGGACTCGCCCGCCCGGAACCGGTGGGGTCCGCAGGGCCACGGACGGTGAACACCTCCTGCGTGCCGGTGACATCGAGCAGGCGCGAGACACGGCGGCTGAGAGCGGTCAGTACGAGGCTCTTGCCGGTCCCGGAGGCCATCCTGTTCAAGTCCAGCAGAAGGTGCAGGCCCGAGCTGTCGCAGAAGGTGACGCCGGACAGATCGACGTCGAGGCCGAGACGGCTGGCCTCCAGGGCCGAGACGAGGTCCTCGCGCAGGGCGTTCGCGTGATCGATGTCGATCTCTCCCCGCACGCGGGCCAGTATGCGCTGGGGACCCGCTTCGAAGTCCACGGAGATGGCGGGAGGGGGCAAGGTGGCGCCGGTGTCCGCGGGAGTGGCGGGCGTGCGCGGGAAGTAGGCGGGCATGGCCTTCTCCCTTCAAAGCCATCTCATGCGTTCGTGCGACCCGATCCCGCCCGGCGCACGGCCGGGGCGGGCGGTGGCGGCCCGTCCGGTGGGGGGTCGAGCTCGGCCAGCAGCTTCAGGAGATCCGCGATCTCGTGCCGTCCTTCGGCCGGGTGACGGAAGAGGGTGCCGGGCGTGATCCGGTAGTGGTTGCGGCGGCCGCGGCGGGCTCGGGTGAGGTAGCCGGCGTTCTCCAGGTCGGTGACGATGGCCTGGGCCGCGCGTTCGGTCAGCCGGCAGGCCCCGGCCATGTCACGCAGCCGCGTTTCCGGATCACGCATGATCATCGCGAGGATCCGGGCGTGGTTGGTGACGAAGGTCCAGCTGGTCCGCGGCTCGACAGGCTCCATGCCCGAAATTGTATGATTCGGGATTCCGGTTTCGCCAGACCTGAATCGGCCGACCGGTCCGCCGTGCGGGAGTCAGCGCCGAGAAGCGAGGGCGTCGGCGAGCTCGTCGTGGGTCATGGAGGATCGGCCGGGAACATGAGCGGCCGCGGCCTTCTTGTAGAGCTCGGCCTTCGTGAGTGAGCTGAGCGAGCCGAGCGAGGAGGTCGACCGGCTCTTGGCGGTCACGCGCTTCTTCGCGGCCGGTGTGCTCCCCCGCGCCGTGCCGCTCGCGGTGGCCTTCTCCCCGGTGTCCTTGGGGCTGCGGGCCCGCTCGACGCTCGCGCGCAACGCCTTCATGAGGTCCACGGCGCCGGTGGCCTCGGCCGGGGGCTCGGCCTTCTCGACCGTCTCGCCCGACTTCTTCGCCTCGATGAGGGCGGAGACCTTCTCCTGGAAGGTGTCCTGGAAGTCCTCGGGGTCCCAGTCCATCGACAGGGCGCTGATGAGCTGCTCGGCCATCTCCATCTCGCTCGCGCTGACCCGAGTGGTGCGGGGCAGGTCGGGGATCTCCCGGTGCGGATCGCGGATCTCGTCGGCCCAGTGCAGCGTGTGCAGGGTCAGGATGCCGTCCTCTGCCTTCAGCGCGATCAGGTACTCGCGGCCGCGCATCACGAAGGTGGCGACGCCCGCCCGGTTCGCCTTCGCCAGGGCCGTCTGCAGCAGGCCGTACACCTTGGCGTACTCCCTGCCCTTGGGGCCGACGTAGTAGGTCTTGTCGAAGAAGATCGGAGCGACCTGGTCGAGGTCGACGAACCCGCTGATCTCCAGGGTCTGGGAGCGCCCGGGCGCTATGTCGTCGAGCTCTCCGGGCTCGACCAGCACGTACTCGTCGCCGGCGTCGTAACCCTTGACGATGTCGTCGAGCTCGACTTCCTTCCCGGTCCGCTCGTTCACGCGCCGGTTGCGGATCCGGTCCGCGGTGCCCCTCTGAAGCTGGTGGAACCGGATCGTGTGGCTGTCGGTCGCCGTGTAGAGGCCCACCGGCAGGCTGACCAGCCCGAACGACAGAACTCCCGCCCACACCGGACGCGCCATGACGATCACCGTCCCTCGCGTTGGCTGTCGGGGCCGGCCCCTGCCCGCTTCCCGTGAGGCATTCCGGGCCCGGGACCGTGCCCGGGAGGGCGGGATGCGGCCCCCGTCGCAGCCATGAGGCCAGGACCGCACCCCGCACCGGGCTCCTACCCGGGGCGGGGGAGACGACACGGCCCGCCGCCATCGCGGCCGATGCCGGCGGGACGGACGATCAGGTGTGGAGGCGACTGTTGGAGCCGTCCTGGTCACCGGCGGTGTCGTCGTTGAACCAGTAGTCCCCGGCGGCCAGGTAGCGGAACGAGTAGGTGCGCTCACCGGCCAGCTCCACGGTGACGGCGCGCTTGCCGTCCTTGCGCCGCTTCAACATGTGGGCGCCGGGCTGCCAGTCGTTGAAGTCACCCACGACACTGACCGGGCCGGGCGGGGTGTCGGCGGGGAGGACGAAGGTGACCTCGGTGCGGTCCTTGCGCAGAGTGCGCTCCAGCATGGGGGGCTCCTGACGACAGCAGCGGACGGGTACGCGGTCCATCGTCGACGGGCCACGGCGAGCCCGCACGCCGACGCCCCCACTCGCGCGACAGGGTCACCCGCCCGCTGCGTCCGGTGACACAAATGGTGCACGGCGTCACTTCGTGTGCCAATGTGGAGACCCCGGCCGGGCCCGTAGTCACCATCACCCCGGCCGGGTCCTGACGTTCGTGCGGTACGTCAGACGAGGTCGAACCTGTCGAGGTTCATCACCTTGTCCCACGCCGCCACGAAGTCGCGCACGAACTTCTCTCCCGCGTCGTCGGACGCGTACACCTCCGAGAGGGCTCGGAGCTGGGAGTTCGAACCGAAGACGAGGTCGACCGCGGTGGCGGTCCACTTGACCTCGTCCGTGGCGCGATCCCGCCCTTCGAACACGTTCTCCGTCGAGGTCGACGCCTTCCACTCCGTACCCATGTCGAGCAGGTTGACGAAGAAGTCGTTGGTCAACGTCTCCGGCCGCTCGGTGAACACGCCGTGCCGGGAGCCCCGGAAGCCGGTGTTCAGGGCCCTCATGCCGCCGGTCAGCACCGTCAGCTCGGGTGCGGTCAGGGTCAACAGGCTGGCTCGGTCCAGGAGCAGGGTTTCCGGCGACAGCTTCTCGCCGGCCCGCAGGTAATTGCGGAACCCGTCCGCCCTGGGTTCGAGCACGGCGAACGCCTCCACGTCGGTCTGCTCCTGCGAGGCGTCCGTGCGGCCCGGTGAGAACGGGACCGTGACGTCGTGCCCGGCGTCCTTCGCGGCCCGCTCGACGGCCGCGCACCCGCCCAGGACGATCAGATCGGCGAGCGAGACCGACGTTCCGCCGGCCTGCGAGTCGTTGAACTCCTGCCGGATCCGGTCCAGGGTCCGCACCACCTCGGTCACCTCGGGCGAGGCGTTGACCTCCCAGTCCTTCTGCGGTGCGAGTCGAATCCGGGCCCCGTTCGCCCCGCCCCGCTTGTCGGTGCCGCGGAAGCTCGCAGCGGCCGCCCAGGCGGTGGCTGCCAGCTGGGAGACGGACAGTCCCGAGGCGAGGACACGGGCCTTGAGGTCGGCGATCTCCGCTTCCCCGACGAGTGCGTGATCGACCTCGGGCACGGGGTCCTGCCACAGCTGCGGCGCGGGGATCCACGGGCCGAGGTAACGCGAGATGGGCCCCATGTCGCGGTGCAGCAGCTTGTACCAGGCCTTGGCGAAGGCGTCCGCGAGCTTGGCGGGGTTCTCGTGGAAGCTCTTCGAGATCGGCCCGTAGATCGGATCCAGCTTCAGCGAGAGGTCCGTCGTCAGCATCATGGGAGCGTGCCGCTTCGACGGATCGTGCGCATCGGGCACCGTGCCCTGGGCCGAGGCGTCCGTGGGGGTCCACTGGTGCGCACCGGCCGGGCTGGTCGTCAGCTCCCAGTCGTACCGGAACAGGTTGTCCAGGTAGCCGTTGTCCCACTTGGTCGGCTCGGTGGTCCAGGCGCCCTCGAGCCCGCTGGTGAGCGTGTCGACCCCCTTGCCGCTGCCGTACGAATTCGTCCAACCGAGGCCCTGCAGCTCGATCGGGCAGGCCTCGGGTTCCGGGCCGACGTACTCGGGCCCGACCGCGCCGTGGCACTTGCCGAAGGTGTGGCCGCCGACGATGAGCGCGACCGTCTCCTCGTCGTTCATCGCCATGCGCCCGAACGTCTCGCGAATGTCCCTGGCGGCGGCGATCGGATCCGGGTTTCCGTTGGGGCCTTCCGGGTTGACGTAGATCAGCCCCATCTGGACCGCACCGAAAGGACCCGTGAGATTCCTGTCGCCGCTGTAGCGCTCATCTCCGAGCCATGTGTCCTCGGGCCCCCAGAAGATTTCCTCCGGTTCCCAGATGTCCTCTCGTCCGAAGCCGAATCCGAACGTCTTGAAGCCCATCGAATCCATCGCGCAGTTGCCGGTGAAAACCAGAAGGTCGGCCCATGAGATCTTCCGGCCGTACTTCTGCTTGATCGGCCAGAGCAAACGGCGCGCCTTGTCGAGGCTCGCGTTGTCCGGCCAACTGTTGAGCGGGGCGAAACGCTGAGCGCCCGAGCCGCCACCGCCCCGGCCGTCGGCGATGCGGTACGTGCCCGCGGCGTGCCAACTCATCCGGATGAAGAGCGGCCCGTAGTGGCCGTAGTCGGCAGGCCACCAGTCCTGCGAGGTCGTCATCATCTCGAAGACGTCCCGCTTCAGCGCGTCGACGTCCAGGGTCGCGAACTCTTCCGCGTAGTTGAAGTCCTCGCCCATCGGATTGGATCGAGGCGAGTGCTGGTGGAGAACCTGGAGGTCCAGCTGATTCGGCCACCAGTCCCGGTTCGTCCTGGGCCGACTCGGCGTGGGGGTGGGGGAGGGGATTGCTGGATTCTCGCTCTCGCTGCCGGGCACGTCCGTCCTTCTTCCTGTCTCGGTGTTTCCATACGCTGGTTGCCGGCTCTTGACGCTGTCTGCTTTTCCGACTCGAGCACTGCGACCCGCGCCCGTATGGTCGCGCACCGTGCACCGCGCCGCCGCGAGAACACGCAGAGCACCCCGAGTAACAAGCAGACAAAGTCCGAAGTCCGCAGGGATCAGGTGCGGGATATTCTGATGATCTCGATTTCCGGCAAAAACGGCCGGCATGGAAGCAGGGGCCGCCTCGCGGTGCTCCTGCCATGGAGTGGAGGCGAGTGCGCATGACCGAAAGCGCGAGCCCGTACATTCCCGCGGCGCGGGTCTGGGTACTCGGCGTGCAACCCGGCGTGCATCCGGATGATCCGCCGTTCCGCATCGTGGAGATCGACGGGGAGGTCGTCAGCACCGCCAGGTCCATGACGGACGTGCTCCTGATCTCAGCGGCCGCCGGCCTCGTGATCCACGACCTGGACGACCCGGACGAGGTCCGGTGGGTGGGCGGCGGAAAGTACCACTGGAGAACGCGATGACGCAGCCGACGCCCGCGGGGGGAGTGAAGGCGGCGGGATCGGGAAGGCGCACGAAGGTAAGCGTTATACCGGCTCTTGGAGAGCCCGTTCCATGCTGCCTCTCTATTCGACACCGCACCTGCACCTGGACCTGGATCTGGATCTGAACGGTCGGGGTGCGGTTGCCGACGCCCGCCGCGCGGCCCGCGAGTTCCTCGCGGCCTCCGCGCACCGGGGGCCCGCGTTCGCGCCCATCGCGTTGGACGCCGCCCTGCTGGTGATCAGCGAGCTCGTCACCAATGCCGTCCGGCACACCTCCGGAGGCTGTGCGCTCGACCTCCACCTGCGGCCCGACGGCGTCGACGTCGACGTCACGGACTCCAGCAACGCGGAGCCGCAGCTCAGGCGGCCCGATGGTCGGGGTGAAGGCGGATGGGGATGGCACCTGGTCAACCGGCTCGGGACCGATGTGGAGATCCGACACCACGGCCCGCGGCGCGGCAAGACCATTCACGTCCACGTCCCCCGCTGAGGCCGGCCAGCGTCACTCCTCGGAGGTGTGACGCAGCCGGACCCACATGGGCAGCGCGAACCAGCACAGCAGGTACCAGGTCACCACTCCTCCCACGAGCCACGGCACGAGGGCGTTGTCCGACGCGACGCGCAGGACGAGGAAGAGGGCCGAGGAGCAGGTGGCGAGCAGCAGGAGCAGCCCGATGAAGGTCAGGCGCGCGGCCCAGGTGACCGCCTCGGGTTTGATGCGCCGGCCCGAGACCACGCGGTGGAAGGCGACCGGCCCGATGAGCGCACCCGTGGCGAGCGAGCCCAGGATCACCGTGACGATGTAGGTCGTCTTGTCGGTGTCGCTCAGGCCGCGGAACACCGGGGTGAAGACGACCGTGAGCAGGAATCCGAAGAGGATCTGGACGCCGGTCTGGGCGACACGGATCTCCTGCATGAGTTCCTGCCAGCGCCGGTCCGCGCGCTCCGTCGGGGTCTCGTCCCGTTCGGCCTCCGTGGACATGCTCGACACCTCCCTCGCACCGCCCGGCCCCTACCCGGCCCAGGCGTCGTGAATCAGAGCTGCCCCCCACGCGCCCCCGCCACGCCCGTGCCACACGGCCGCGTTGTGTCAGGCGTGGGGGCCCACGGTGACCTTGCCGAGCGTGAGCTCCGCGGTTCCTTCGAGCATCGCGCCCGTACGCTCCACCTGTTCGTCCAGTGCGCGGCGGTGGGCCTTGCCCAGCCGCCGCAGTGGCTCCACGGTGAGCGCGATGCGGCGCCCCGTACGGCGCTGGTGCCAGACACCGGCGGCCACGGCGTCGATCAGCAGGACGGGGTGGTTGCCGGCCTGGCCGCCGGCCAGGGCGCGGGTGGCCGCGGCGCCCGGGAAGAGCAGCTCGCGGGGGCGGGTGGCGATGACGTACGCGTCGAAGTAGGGCAGCAGTCGCACGCCGCGCGGGGGTTCGTCCGGGAAGACGGTGTCCGAGGCGGCCAGCCAGGCCCGGCCGGACGCGAAGGACACCTCCTCGATGCGGTCCTTCCGCGCGAGGGAGGCGAAGAGCTCGGCGGCCCAGCCGGCGGGTGCGGCGAGCCAGGTGGCGAAGTCCTGGGCGGTGGCGGGCCCGTAGGCGCGCAGGTAGCGGTCGACCAGTGCGTGCAGCGACCGGGTGGGGGAGGCGGGGGTGCAGCCGGGATTGGTGTACGTGACCTTGCGCCCCCGGTCGCGGCCGAAGGCCAGCACTCCGTGGTGGGCGGCGGTGTGCGTGACCTGGCGCCAGCGCGGCCACATGGTCTGGAAGGCGGGCATCACCGGGTCCGCGGCCCAGGGGCCGGTCCGCGCCACGATCGCCTCGGTGAGCTCGTCCACCGTCAGTTCGGTGCCGGTCAGGGCGTCGCCGATCGCGGCGATGACCTCGCCGGTCTGGGCGTGCGTCATCCGGGCCTCGGGTCGGAAGGGGCTCGGGCGGGCGGGAACGCTCGAAAGGGCGCCGGTCCACCAGGGCAGGTCCCGGGCCGGCAGCAGATGGATGGTGCCGCGCGGTCCGAACGTCTTGACCAGCGTGCCCGGGCGGGCGCCCTGCCCGCCGGTCAGTGCGTCGCGTACGTCCGTGCGGGTCGCGCCGTCCAGGCGCAGCGCGATGGAGAGTTCCGCCGCGGACGCGACCTGGGCGTGCGCGCCGAGCATCCGCCCGGCGATGTCGGCGGGCGAGGACTCGGCGGTCGTGGCGGGGGTGAGGAGCCCCTGCCGGTCCATGCGGCGGGTGCTCGCGGCATCCCAGGACACCGAGATCGCGGTCATGGCTCCACGCTACGGTCGCCAGGCGGTCAGGCGGTGAGCGCCGCGAGCGCCGCGTTGGCGCGCTCGGTGACGAGGGTGAGGACGCGGCCGGCGGCGGCCAGGTCTTCGGCGGGTATCCCGCCCCAGACGCGGGCGGTGACGGGAGCGGTCTCCGCGCCGACGGCGGCGAGCAGCTCGCGCCCCGCATCCGTGGGCCGAAGGTGTGCGCCGTCCGTGACGAGCAGCTGCTTGGCCAGCAGCTCGTCGAGAGTGGCGCGGATGTCGGCCGGATCGGCCTTGAGGGAGCTCTGGACCTGGATGACGAGATCCTCCGGCGTCCGCGGGGCGTCGGCGGTGGCGGCGGCGCGCAGGGCGACCTGCTGCTGGAACGTCATGCCGTGCCGGCCCAGGACGTGTTCCAGGAGGCCGCGGGCGGCGTAGTGGGCCAGGCCGAGGGCGCGGGCGTCGGCGGCGGGTGCGAGTGCGGGTACGGGTGCGGTGGTGACGGTCATGGTGTCGTCTCCTGAGTGCTCTCGTCGGTCGGCAGGGATGGAGCGAGAGGTGCGTCGAGCAGGGTCGTCAGTTCCTCGGTGAACGCGCGCGTCCGCGGGGCGTCGAGGCCGCCGAGCGGCTCCAGCAACTGCTGGAGCAGTTCCTGGACCACCGCGATGGCCCGCCGTGTGACGGCCTCGCCCTGCTCGGTGAGGGCGAGTTGTACGGCGCGCGGGTCGCGGGGATCGCGGGTGCGCTCGATCAGGCCGGCCGACTCCAGGGCACGCGCCAGCTTGGACACGTACAGCGCCTCCAGGCCGGTGTGGTCGGCGAGTCGGCGCTGACTGGGCCGCTCACCGGCGCGCTGCATGCCGTGCAGCGACGCCACCAGTGAGTACTGCGCGTGGGTGAGTCCCAGCGGAGCCACCGCGCGATCGACCGCGACGCGCCACTTGTTGGCGAGTCGCCACACCAGAAATCCGGGCGTGGGGCCCGGTGAATCCTTGCTCATGGTGGATAGAGTACATAGCTACTATGTCCATGGCTACTATTTTCCCCGTTGGTCTTTCCGCTGATCGAATCCGACGTCCGTGGTCGAGAAAGCGCATTGCGCGTACGGGTGGTGACGGATTGGATTGCCGCATGACGTCCATGCTCGGCGGTTGCGCGCCCTGGCCCGAGGAGTTCGTCGACCGCTACTGGATGGCCGGGCACTGGCGTGGCAACAGGTTGGACAACCTGCTGCGCGACTGGGCCCTGCAGTACGGGCCGCGGACCGCGCTCGTCCACGGCGCCACCCGCGTCACGTACGCCGCCCTGAACCGGCGCGTGGACCGGATGGCCGCCGGAATCCGGCAGCGGGGCATCCGGACCGGGCAACGGGTCGTCGTCCAGCTGCCGAACGTTCCCGAGTTCGTCACCACCGTGTTCGCGCTGATGCGCGCCGGCGTGGTCCCCGTGTTCTGCCCGGTCTCGTACCGCGCGTCCGAAGTGGATCACATGGTGAGGGTCACCCAGGCCGTCGGGTACGTCGGTCCCTCGACCTACCGGGGATTCGACCACACGGCGATGGTCGCGGACATCGCGGCCCGAGTGCCGTTCCTGCGGCGGGTGTTCACCGTTGAGGCGCCGGGCGCCTCGTCCCCGTACGGCGGTGGCCTGACGGTCGACCCGTCGGGCTGCCACTACAGCCCGCTCGACTCCATCGACGCCCCGCCCGATCCGGTGCTCGCGCAGAGCGCCGACCAGGTGGCGTTCCTCCTGCCCTCCGGCGGTACCACCGCGGCGCCCCGTCTCGTTCCGCGTACCCACAACGACTACGCCTACCAGGCGCGGGCCGCCGCCGAGCTGGTGTCGCTCACCGAGGACGACGTCCATCTCGCCGCGCTGCCCCCCGAGTCCAACCTCGCCTTCGGCGGCCCCGGCGTCGTCGGGACCCTCTCCGTCGGCGGCACGGTCGTCCTCGTCGAGAACCCGGGACCCGCCGAATGCCTCGCGGCCATCGGACGGGAGCGGGTCACCATCACCTCCGTGGTGCCCGCCGTGGCCCGGCTCTGGCTCGACGTACTACCCACGGTGCAGGCCGACTTGAGCAGCCTGCGGCTCGTGCAGATCGGCGGCGGGACCCTGCGGCGGGCGACCGCGGAACGGATGGGGCCGGAACTGGGCTGCCGCCTACAGCAGGTCTTCTGCATGGCCGAGGGGGTGCTCACCCTCACTCGGCCGACCGATCCGGACGAGACCGTGCTCACCACGCAGGGCCGCCCGCTCTCGCCCGACGACGAGCTCCGCATCGTCGACGGCGACGGCAAGGACGTGCCCGACGGGGAGCCCGGTGAACTCCTCGCCCGCGGTCCGTACACCCCGCGGGGCTACTACCGGGCGCCAGAAGACAACGCACGTGCCTTCACAGCCGACGGCTACCTCCGCACCGGCGACCTCGCGCGGCGCACCGCGGACGGCAACCTGGTGGTGACCGGCCGCCTCGACGACGTCCCGCCGCGGGACGACCGCGACGAGGCGGCCGGCCCGTGACGAGCCGGGCCGCGAAGGCCCGGAGCTCCCGCCGAAGCGTCAGGCGGAGGTGAAGAGGTCTTCCCGCGCCTCGTCGAGGACGAAGCCGTTGTCGAGGCGGACGCGGACCGTCACGCGGGGCTCCTGCCCCTGGTGGGCGAGCCATTCGGGTTCGAGGGCGTCGACCTGCTCTTCGAGCTGCTTCCTGCTCCCCGGGGGCATCTGGTGGCCGAAGTCGTCCAGGAGCGACTTGAGTCGTACGTACTCACGGACCTCATGGCTCTGTTCGAGCTGCTCGTGACGGTGATCGGTCACCTGCTCGACGATGCCCCCGGTGCCCGACGCCAGGGACAGGGAGCCGGCGACGGCGACCGGCGCCACCGGATCGTCACCGGCCAGGGTGACCGAGCCGGTCAGCCTGAGGTCCGCCGCCAGTTTCACCCGACGGCCCTTTTCGAGCGTCATCGATCCTTCGCCTCTCCGGTCGGTCGGGCCGCGACCGCGCGAGCGCACGCCGGTGGCCAGGTCCGTTCCATTATCCGGATGCGGCGAGCCGCCTGTGCCTCTCCCGATCTACCCCCGCTCGGGCGGCGTCCGTGCTCCGAGCGCCGCGACGGCGGCGACCATCCGGTCCCAGAACAAGTCGGCCTCCAAACGCACCGCCGCCTGGGCGTTGACCGGGCGGTCCACGTAGCGGTGCAGGTCCACCACGGTGGCGCCGCGCGTGTACCGGCCGTGCAACTCCACGACGACGTTGGCGTCGACGCAGTGCACGAGCCCGGGGTCGATGACGCGGGCCACTGCCACGGGGTCGTGCAGCGGCGGGTGCGGGAACCCCCACAACCGGCGGTAAGTGGACGCGAAGAAGGTCAGCAGTTCGACGCACACGCGCCCGAGGGGCGTACCGAGCCCCTCGAAGCGGGCCAGCACCTCGGGCGTGGCCAGCGCCTGATGGGTGACGTTGAGGCCGCACATGGTGACGGGCACGCCGCTGCGGAAGACGATGTCCGCGGCTTCCGGATCCGTGAGGACGTTGAACTCGGCCGCCGGGGTGCGGTTGCCCCGCTCCGTCGAGCCGCCCATCAGGACGATCTCGCGGATCCGGGAAGCGTCCTGTGGATAGCGGGTCAGCAGGAGGGCGATGTTGGTCAACGGTGCGGTCGGGACGAGGGTGACCGGCTCCGGATGCCCGGCCAGCGTCCGGTGGATGAGCTCCACCGCGTGCTCCGGGACGACGTCGACGGTGGGCTCCGGGAACATCGGCCCGTCGAGCCCGGAGGCCCCGTGCACGTCTTCCGCGACGCCGAGCGGCTGGACGAGCGGCCGGTCGCAGCCGGCCGCGACGGGCACGTCGGTGATCCCGGCGACCGTGCAGACGCGGCGCGCGTTGAGGGTGGTCTTTTCGAGCGTCTGATTGCCCGCGACCGTGGTGATGGCCAGCAGGTCGACCGCCGGGTCGCCGGCCGCCAGCATGATCGCGAGGGCGTCGTCGTGTCCGGGATCGCAGTCGATGATGATCGGAACGGGCACGTCGGTCCTCCGGGTCCGGGGCGTGGACCCTCCAGTGTGCCGCCGGCCCGGTGCCGTGTCGGGAAGGCGCCGGGAGAACGGCTCGATCCCGCCGTATGGTCGGCGCATGGTGCGCAAACGCGTGATCGTGTCGGGAACCGTGCAAGGGGTGTTCTTCCGGGACACCTGCCGCCGCGAGGCGCTGGCGCACGGGGTGTCGGGGTGGGTGCGCAACCTGCCCGACGGCGATGTCGAGGCCCTGTTCGAAGGGGACGAGAACGCCGTCGAAGCGATGGTGCGCTGGGCCCGTACGGGGCCGGCCGCGGCCGTGGTCCGCGGCGTCGAGGTCCGCGAGGAGACCGCCGCGCCGGAGGAACCGCGCGGCTTCGACGTACGGCCCACACCCCGGGACGCGGGCTGACGCGTCCTGTTTCGCGCTGCTGCCCGTTTCACGCCGCGCGCAACCGCTCGGCCGCCTCGGGCGCCGGACTCACGCGTACCAGGCCATCGGTGAATCGTACGAAGTCACGCGGCGGGACGAGGTCGGCAAGGGCCCCCGCGCTGCGGGAACGCAGCTCCGCCGGTACGGCGCCGTCGGGTCTACGGCTCGCGGACCGGGGTAGGTGTGGGGCATGAGGCATCAGAGAACCGGCCCGCCCACGCATCCCCACCCGCGTGATCCGTCGGAGCCCAACCCGGCGCCTCCCACGCATCCGTGGCCCGGTGATCCGCAGGCTCCGCGACCGGCACCCAAACCGGCCCCGGACCCCGATCCGGCCCCCGGCCCGAATGCGCGCGCCCGGCCCGGGTAGGCGCACGGCATGTCCGGTCACCACATCGACAGCACCCTTTCCCTGCTGACCCACGGCTATGCCTGGGCCCCGGACCTGCGCCGCGCCCATGACGGGGCGCCGGTGGTCCACACCCGCCTGATGGGGCGCCCCGCAGTACTGCTGCACGGTCCCGAGGCCGTCGCCCTCTTCTACGACGAGAGCCGCGTCCAGCGGCACGGCGCGCTGCCGGCGCCGGTGCTCGACACCCTCTTCGGCAGGGGAGCGGTCCACACCCTGGACGGGGCGGACCACCGGGGGCGCAAGGAACTGCTCGTGTCGCTGCTCATGTCACCGGAGGGCGTCGGCGGTCTGAGCGCCCGGGTCGAGAGCGGCTGGCGCGACGCCGTGATCGACTGGGAGGGCCGCAGGGTGGTGCTGTTCGACGAAGTGGCCGCGCTGCTCGCGGGAGCGGTGTGCGACTGGATGGGTCTGCCCGTCCCCGACGACGCGGCCCGTGAGATCGCCGAGGACTGCGTGGCCATGGTGGACGGTTTCGCCACCGCCGGGCCCCGGCACGTACGGGCCCGCCGCGCCCGGCAGCGCCAGGAGCAGGGCCTCCTGGCCGCCGTCGACCGTGCCCGCGAACACGACCCGCGCCTGCGCTCCGGGACGGTGGTGGAGACGGTCGCCCTGTACCGGGAGCCGGACGGCACCCTGCTCGATCCGCACACGGCGGCCGTCGAACTCCTCAACATCATCCGTCCGACCGTCGCCATCACCTGGTTCGTCACCTTCGCCGCGCACGCGCTCCACCGCCACCCCGGCCAGCGGGACCAACTGCGCGACATCGGCCCCGCCCACGCCCGCGCGTTCGCCCACGAAGTCCGCCGCTTCTACCCCTTCGTGCCCTTCGTCGCAGGCCTGGCCGCCCGTGACCTCACCTACGCCGGAGACGAGGTCCCGGCCGGGACCCTCCTCCTCCTGGACGTGTACGGGCACCACCACGATCCCGCGCTGTGGGAGCGGCCGTACCACTTCGCCCCGGGGCGCTTCCTGGGCCACGAACCCGGCCGCGACGAACTGATCCCGCAGGGCGGAGGCGACGCGCGGACCGGCCATCGGTGCCCGGGCGAGGACATCACCCTCTCCCTGCTCACGACGCTGTCGTCGGCCCTCGCCCACCTGGACCTCGACGTACCGCAACAAGACCTGTCCATCCCGCTGAGCCGGATACCCACCCGGCCGCGCAGCGGGTTCGTCCTCGAACTCGAACCCCGCTCCGAACTCAAGCGCGCCCTGGTCCGCTGACCGGAAGATTCACGATCCCCTGATAAGGGGTGGAGCAGGAGGGTAGAAGCCGTCTGCGGGACCGAGGTGGAACAGATCGCTCCGCCGACATTCTCCGCGGGATCGAGGGACATCATGCTTGTCCTTGGAATCATCTTGTTGCTTATCGGCTGGCTGACCGGCATCGGCATCCTCTGGACCATCGGCATCATCCTGGTCGTGGTGGGTGCGGTCCTGTGGCTCTTGGGGTCGGTCGGGCACGCGGTCGGCGGCCGTCGCCACTACTGGTGAGGGAGGTGGGATGAGGCCATGGACACCAGTGGTCATACTCCCCGTGTGGTGGTGGGCGTCGACGGCTCCCCCGCCTCCTACGAGGCGCTCCGGTGGGCCGTGCGGTACGCACGCCTCATCGCGGGGACCGTGGACGCCGTGGCGGCGTACGACCTGCCCGGCGCGGCGGGCTGGTCCGCACCGGCGGCGGACGTCGCGTTCGACGAGGAGCAGGCCAGGAAGGATCTCACCGACGAGATCGAGAAGGTGCTCCGTCAGGTCGGCGAGGTGCCGTTGGAACAGCACGTGGTGCGTGGCTCCGCGGCGAAGGTCCTGATCGGGGCGTCCGCCGGCGCCGAGCTGTTGGTCGTGGGCAGCAGGGGCCGGGGCGGCTTCGCCAGCCTGCTGCTGGGCTCGGTCGGCCAGCAGTGCGCCGCGCACGCGCCCTGCCCGGTCGTCCTCGTCCGCTCGCAAGCGGGTTCGGCGTCGAGCTGAGTACGGCGTTCTCGCATGGCCGGAGCCGGAGGACACCGAGGAGCGAGGGGCCGGTGGGGCCGGGACGACCTGCGGGTCGGTCCTGGCCCCACTTCCATGGCCGAAACGCGGGTGGATCAGGCGGCGGGGGGTGACTGGTCGAGCGTGAACAGGCCGCCGTCCGGATCGCACACCGTCACGCGTTGCTGCTCGCTGCTCCATCCGGGGGCGTCCGGGACGAGGGTGCCGCCGTTTTCGACGACCGCGCGCTGCGCCCGCCGCAGATCCGGGACCTTGAAGTGGACCAGCCAGCGGGGCCGCAGCTGCGGCCTCTCGGCGGTCGCCTCGACCGGGCCGCTGTTCAAGCGAGCCACGGGCCGGCCCGCACGCCGCAGCACGACCTGGTCCTCCTCGTACGAGACCTCGCAGCATCCGGCGTGGTCGTCCTCTTCCTTCTCCTGGTGCCCCACCCACTCCAGGACCTCGCCGTAGAAGACGGCCGCGTCGAAGGCGTTGCGCGTGTGCAGTTCCACCCATGCGGGTGCCTCGCCCTCACCGACGCGCCACTCGGTGAGCGCTTCTCCCTCCCAGACGCCGAAAGCCGCCCCCTCGGGATCGGTGGCGAGGGCCGCCCGCCCGCGGGGTGGATATGACACCGGCCCCACGCCGACCGTGCCCCCGCGCTCCCGGATCCCGGCCACGGCCGCGTCGGCGTCGTCGACCGCGAAGTACACGGTCCACGCCACGGGTGCGTCCGGCGCCACCGCCATCGCCCCGATCCCCGCCACCGGTACGCCGTCCAGCTCGGCCACCGAGGAGGCCCGCCCGAACACCCCGCGCCGGAAGGTCCAGCCCAGCACAGCCCCGTAGAAGCGCTCCGCATCCTGCAGGTCGCGCGTCATCAGGCTCAGCCAGCACGGCGCACCCGGCGCGTCCGCTGCCACCAGCACCACGGCAGCCTCCTCTCGTCAGACGCTCCGGAATTTGCTGCTCCCCTCATTGTGGCCACATATGCCCATCGAGGGGTCGGCGACGCGATTGGCCGGCGCACCTCCGGGTAGGCGCCGTGCAGAGTCAGAGGCGGAAGGGGGCTCCCCATGGCTTCCACAGCGGAGGGCGACCGGTTCACGTGCGAAGTACGGCACGTCCGCGGGGCGACCGTCCTCAAGCTCGGCGGAGAGCTGGACCACGATACGGCCGAACCGCTGAGGGAGGCGCTCCAAGCCGTCCCCGCCGAGGGTGGCGAGCGTGTGCTGGTCGACTTCTCCGACGTGGGCTTCTGCGATTCGACGGGGTTGAACGTCTTGTTGCGCGGCCGGCTCACGGCCGAGCGGGCCGGGTCCAGGATCGAGCTCGTGGGCCTTCGTAGGCCGGTCGAGCGAATGTTCCGCATCACCGGCGCGGACGAGATCTTTTCCGTGTACGCCGACGTCGCAGAGGCACTGGCAGGACATCCGCAGCACCGTTAGCGGAGGCGCGTGATGAACGAGCGGCGTTCACCGGAACGGAGTCGGGTCTTCGTGCTCGGCGCCGAGGAGGAGGACGTCGTCACGCGGTGCCGGGACTTCACCAAGCGGGCGCTGACCGATTGGGAGTGGCTACCCGCTTCGGACCCCGATGCGGAGGCGGACGCAGAGGACGTCCTGTTGCTCGTGTCCGAGCTGGTGGCCAACGCGCGCCTGCACGGCGGCGGCCCGAGTTCGCTCCTGCTCCGGCGCACCGGTGACGGCCTGCGCGTCGAGGTGACCGACCGGAGCCCGACCCTCCCGGTGCTCCAGCCCCGCTCACACCCCGCCCGACCCGGAGGGCACGGGCTGCTCATCGTGGACCGGCTGGCCCGGAGCTGGGGCGCGGAGCCCCTGGACGGCGGCAAACGCGTCTGGCTGGAGGTCTCCGCACCCCGCGGGTTCGTGGAGGCACAGGACGAGCGGTCCTGGTGGTCCCGGCACAGGGCCAAGGGCCAAGACCACAGGGCCAAGGGCCCCGACAGGGGCGACCACGACAGGGGCGACGTGGGCAGGAGCGGCGCCGGGCGGTCCCGCGCGTAACCGTCGCGCGCCCTCACTCGTCGTGCGCGGCCGCGCCCCGGATGTCCGGCTCCGGCGCGTCGCCGTCCGTCAGCAGACCGGTCCGCAGCTTCGCCATGATCCGGCCCAGCAGCCGGGAGACCTGCATCTGGGAGACCCCGAGCCGGTCGCCGATCTCCGCCTGGGTCAGGTCCTCCCCGAACCGCAGCGAAAGGATCAGCCGGTCGCGTTCGCCGAGGTCGGCGAGGAGCGGCTTGAGGGACTCCAGGCTCTCGATCAGTTCGTACGCGGGCTCTTCGACCCCCAGCGTCTGGGGCGCCGCGTTCGCCTCCGGCTCGTCCCCGGCGGGCCTGTCGAAGGAGCCCGCGGTGTATCCGTTCGCGGCCCGGCGCCCCTCCGCCAGGGCGTCGTCGTCGATGCCCAGGCGCTCCGCGAGCTCGTGGTCGGTGGGCCGCCTGCCCAGCCCCTGCTCCAGGACGTCGTGCGCCTTGGCGATGTCGAGCCGCAGTTCCTGCAGTCGCCTCGGAACCTTCACGGCCCAGGAGGTGTCCCTGAAGAACCGCTTCATCTCGCCGGTGATGGTGGGCAGCGCGAACGTCGCGAACTCGACCCCGCGCTCGACGTCGTACCGGTTGATGGCCTTGATCAGGCCGATCGTACCCACCTGGACGATGTCCTCCGTCGGCTCGCTGCGGTTGTGGAACCGGCGGGCGGCGTACTTCACCAGGCTGAGGTTGAGTTCGACGAGCGTATTGCGGACGTACGAATACTCGGCGGTTCCCTCGGTGAGTGCGTTCAGCCGCCGGAACAGCGAGACCGACAGGACCCGGGCGTCGGAGGTGCTGACTCCGAGCGGGTCCTCGGGGATCTCGGGGAGTTTCGGGACGTCGAGGGCGGTCGCGCGGTAGGCGGTGCGGTAGGCGGTATGGACGGGCTCCGCTGTGTCGCGGGAAAGGGCTGACATGGGAATCCTCCGACGGGGTGGTCCGGTGCCCGTTTGGCACATCGGGACCGTCGTGGCCTTCGACGGGGATATACCCCAGGGCGGGCGGGTTGACCCTTCGCCGTGTCACAGTGGACGCAGCGAGGTCAGACATGAACGATTCCGACCGGATCCTCGAAAAGCTGCTCGCGAGCCTCACGGCCGTCCACGACGGGGACCTCACCGCTCGGCTGCCGGACGACGCCGAGGGCCTCCCCGGGGAGATCGCGGCCGTCTACAACCGGATGGTCGAGCGGCTGTCCCTGGTCACGGCCGAGGTCACCCGCGTCGCCCAGGAGGTCGGAGGCCAGGGGCTGCTCGGCGGCCACGCCAGGGTCCCGCGCACGGGCGGCGTCTGGCGCGAACTCACCACCGGTGTCAACAGCATGGCCGACAACCTGACCTCCCAGGTGCGCAACATCTCCCAGGTGGCGACCGCCGTGGCACGGGGCGACCTCACGCAGAAGATCCGGGTGGACGCGAGCGGTGAGATCCTGGAGCTGAAGGAGACCATCAACACCATGGTCGACCGGCTCTCGGCCTTCGCGGAAGAGGTCACCCGCGTGGCCCGCGAGGTGGGCACCGAGGGGAACCTGGGCGGTCAGGCCACCGTCCACGGCGTCTCCGGAACGTGGAAGGACCTCACCGACAACGTCAACTCGATGGCCACCAACCTGACCAACCAGGTGCGCAACATCGCGCAGGTCACCACGGCCGTGGCGCGCGGCGACCTCACCCGCAAGATCGACGTGGACGCCCGCGGGGAGATCCTGGAGCTCAAGACCACCATCAACACCATGGTCGACCAACTGTCGTCCTTCGCCGCCGAAGTCACCCGGGTGGCCCGCGAGGTCGGCAGCGAGGGCCGGCTCGGCGGCCAGGCCGAGGTGGCCGACGTATCGGGCACCTGGAAGCGGCTGACGGAGAACGTCAACGAGCTGGCGGGCAACCTCACCCGGCAGGTACGGGCCATCGCCGAGGTGACCGGAGCCGTCGCCGAGGGCGACCTGACCCGCTCGATCACCGTGGACGCCCCGGGCGAAGTCGGCGAACTCAGGGACAACATCAACGCCATGGTCGAGTCGCTGCGCGCCACCACCCGGGCCAACGAGGAGCAGGAGTGGCTCGGTGCCGGCCTGGCGCGGGTCTCCCGACAGATCCAGGGCATCCGGGACCTGCCCGCCGTCGCTCAGCTGATCATGCGCGAGGTGCCGCCCCTGGTGGACGCGCAGTACGGCAGCTTCTTCCTGGCCCAGGAGGGGCCGGACGGCACCGAACTCGTCGCCATCGCCACGTACGGGCTGCCCGACGAGCCGGGCACCGGCCCGCGCCGCTTCCGGATCGGCCAGTCCCTGGTCGGCGAGGCCGCCGCCGGCCGCCGGGCCATCACCGTGAACGACCTGCCGCCCGGGTACGCGACGATCGCCTCCGGCACCGGAGCCACCGACGCGACCACGCTGACCGTCCTGCCGATCGTCGCCGAGGACCAGGTGCTGGGCGCGGTGGAGCTGGCGGCCCTGCGCCCGATGCGCCCGTTGCACCGGGACTTCCTCGACCAGCTCACCGAGATGCTCGGCGTCAACGTCCGCTCGCTGATCGCCAACGCCCGCACCGACGAGCTCCTGGAGCGGTCCCAGCAGCTGACGGCGGAACTCCGCTCCCGATCCCACGAGCTACAGGTAGGCCAGCAGGAACTCAAACGCTCCAACGCCGAGTTGAAGGAGCAGGCGGCCCTCCTGGCCGACCGCAACCGCGACATCGAGCGCAAGAACCTGGAGATCGAACAGGCCCGCCAGGAACTGGAGGAACGCGCCCGGCAGTTGTCGCGCACCTCCATGTACAAGTCGGAATTCCTGGCCAACATGAGCCACGAACTGCGCACCCCGCTCAACAGCCTGCTCATCCTCGCCCAGCTCCTGGCGCACAACCCCGAGGGCAACCTGACCGAGAAACAGGTCGACTACGCGACCGTCATCCACTCCGCCGGATCCGACCTGCTGCAATTGATCAACGACATCCTCGACCTGTCCAAGGTCGAGGCCGGAAAGATGGACGTCCACCCGGAACCGGTCTCGCTACGCCGCCTGCTCGACTACCTGGACACCACCTTCCGGCCCGTCGCCGACGAGCGGAACCTGGAGCTCACCGTCGCCGCCGCCCCGGACGTCCCCGACGATCTGATCGTCGACGAGGCCCGGCTGCGTCAGATACTGCGCAACCTGCTCTCCAACGCGCTGAAGTTCACCGAAGCCGGCCGGGTGACCGTGCACGTGGACAGGGCCGCCCCCGAAGAGCTGCCCCCGACGCTCCTGCACGGCGCCGACGTGATCGCCTTCCACGTCGCCGACACCGGCATCGGCATCCCCACCGACCGGCTGGAGTCCGTCTTCGGCGCCTTCCAGCAGGGCGATCCGGCGACCTCCCGCGCCTACGGCGGAACCGGCCTCGGGCTCTCCATCAGCCGCGAGGTCGCCCGGCTGCTCGGCGGCGTCCTCCTGGCACAGAGCACGGAAGGCCGGGGCAGCCGTTTCACGCTGTACCTGCCGGCACGCGACGGCCGCGGAAGCCCCGGATCCGGACACGGAACCGCGGAGCAGCCGCACGGAGCACGGGCAGGCGGCGAGGGACGGGCCGCGGACACCGGGCCGGCCGGCCGGACCGTCCTCGTGATCGACGACGACGCCCGCAACGTCTTCGCGATGACGGCGATGCTCCAGGAGGCGGGCATCCGGGTCCTGGCCGCGGACCGGGGGGAGGCGGGGATCGCACTGCTCACGGGCGGAGAGCAGGTGGACCTCGTGGTGATGGACCTGATGATGGCCGGGATGGACGGGTACGAGACCACCCGCGCCATCCGCCGGCTGCCCGGCCTCGGTGACCTCCCCGTCATCGTCGTCACCGCCAAGGCCATGCCGGGCGACGAGGCCGAAGCGCTGGCCGCCGGGGCGACCGACTACGTCGCCAAGCCGGTGGCCCCGGAGGTCCTGATCGCCAGGATCCGCGCCTGCCTGCCGGCCCCGGACCGCTGAGCGCCGGCAGGACCGCCGAGCGTCAGCACACCCGCAGCACCACCAGACTCGTGTCGTCGTCCGTGTCCCCGCTGACCCTCGCCATCAGCCGGTCGGCCAGCTCGTCCGTACGGCCCGCCCCGAGCCGCTCGGCGGCGCGCCGCAACACCGCCAGGCTGTCGTCCAGCCCCTCGTGTCGCCGCTCGACCAGCCCGTCCGTGTAGAAGAGCAGCAGGTCGCCGGGAAGCACCCGGGTGACCTCCTCCGGATACGCGGCTCCGGGCAAGGCACCCAGCAGGACCGTGTGCGGCGGCTCCAGGAACCGCCCCTGCCCGTCCCGCACCAGCAGCGGCGGCAGGTGCCCGGCCGTCGTCCAGCACAGCGTCCGTTCGGCGGAGTCGTACAGTGCGCACAGGGCGGTGGCCGTCGGCTGGCCGGGCGCGCGCAGGGCCACCTCGTTGAGCCATCCCATCAGCTCTCCGGGCGCCCCGCCCGTGACGGCCAGTCCGCGCAGCGCGTTGCGCAGGGTCGTCATCGCGGTCGCCGCGTCGATGCCGTGCCCTGCGACGTCACCGACCGAGACGAGCACCCGCCCGACCGGCAGCGGGTGTACGTCGTACCAGTCGCCGCCCACCCGGTACTCCGCGACGGCCGGCCGGTAGCGGGCCGCGATCTCCAGGCCCGGCAGTGTCTCCAGCGCCGGCGTCTCCGGCTGGATCGCCTGCTGGAGCCGGAGCACCACCCGGTTGCGCAACTCGGCCTCCGCCTGCGCGGCCGTGAGCCGGTCGAAGCTGGCGTTGAGGGCGACCTCGGTGTGGTGCTGCGCCGTGACGTCCTGGTACACGCCCGCCAGCCCGGTCAGCACGCCCCGCGTCAGGACGGGCTCGGCCGCGATCTGGACGCGGCGCACCCCGCCGTCGGGCCGCACCACCCGCAGCAGCCCCTGGGCGCCGTCCCGCCGGTCCATCAGGGCGGACAGCATCCGCTTCAGGACGTCGCCGTCCTCCGTGTGCACCCGTGGTCCGAGCGTGCGCAGCGGCAGCGGGTCCGCTCCGGGCTCCAGACCGAAGAGCGCGTACGCCTTCGCGCTCCACCGGGACCTGCCGGTGACCAGATCGTCCTCGAACCAGGCGACCCGCTCCAGCCGCCCGAGCACGCGGACCAGCACCGGGCTCGTGTCGACGGTGTCCCAGACCACCACGGCCCGCTCCCTCGCGAGGGCCAGTACGCGCACGTGCGCCATGGAGCCCGACTGCGGGGCCAGTCCGTCCTCCGGCAGGCCGGGGACGATCTGCGGCCCGCCGCCACCGGCCGCCGCCGCGATCAGCCGTACCAGACCCTCGTGGGCGTACGGGAAGACCTGCGCGACCGGCCTGCCCACGTGATCGTGGATCTCGCCGACGGCCCTGCGGGCGGCCGGATTGGCGAACTCGACGACCGCCGGGCCCCCCTCGGGCGCCCGGACGATCGCCGCGGGCTGCTCCAACAGGTCCAGCAGGGCGGTCAGGCAGCGGGGCCCGCCCTCCTCGTCCCGCGTCCAGTCCAAGACGTGCGCCGCGGGCTGCGCCAAGTCGGTGAACTCCCTGCGCATTCCTTCATCCAGCGGTACGGGCTCCTCCCACACGGCGAGGAGCAGCCCGGCCGTCCCGCCCGCCGGCCGCAGCGGAAACAGCACCCGGGCGGCCTTCGGTACGGCTCCCGGCAGCCGGGCCGAGCCGGCGGGCGCGTCCACGTCCGTGCCGTCCGGCAGCCAGACGGGGGTGCCTCCCCGCATCGCCCGGTGCAGCGGGCCCCCGCACTCGGGCGGCATCCACTGCCAGTGCGTGGCCTCCGGGCGGCTCGCACCGGCCTGCCCGACCAGCTCCAGGCAGCCCGTCTCGGTGCGCCGCCACAGGAACACCGCCCGGACGCCGAGGGGACGCAGGCCGCCTTCCAGCAGCGTGTCCAGCGCTTCGCCGGCCGTGTCCGCGGCGAGGGCCGCCGCCGCACTGCGACGGGCCCGGCGTGCCTCGGACGCGGCCCCGGACTGCCCGTCGGGCACCTCGACGACGAGCAGGCCCACGGCCGCGTTGACGATGTCGACGGCGGTGTCCACGGCCCCGAGCCCCGTGGACACCGCCAGCCGAACCAGGTGGTCCGCGGCCTCGTCGGGCGGGATGGACAGCTGAGCCGAGAGCACGCCGGTGGCGAGATCGAGCAGGCGCCGACGGGCGCGGTCGGCATGGAGGGACGCGACCTCCGCGGTCAGATCGGTGACGGCGGCGGCCAACGAACTGCCGGACGGCACACCGGCCGGGCCCGGCTCGGTCATGGACGTCACCTCCGGCGGTCGGCCCCCGTGGACGCGACTTCCCTCGCCCCCCAGTGTGAAACGACACCGCACGGGTGCGCGATCGGCCGTCCCGCGCTCCCGAGTACGCCGGACCGGTGACGCGTGGCCCGGGCTCACCGGCGCGGCGGCGCGCGACACCGGACGGCGCGGCGCACGGCGGTACACCTGGGTCCTGTCGAATGCGGACACCCGACGGGGGAGGGGCAGTGGCAAGAGCCGCGGCGGAGCTGATCGCCTGGTGGACGGGCGGCCTGGTCCTCCAGGTGCTGTTCGTCGAGACCCTGTCCTGGCCCGAACTGGCCGTGGCGGCCGCGGGAGCCCTGCTCGGCGCCGTGGCCGCCCGGGCCGTACGGATCGCCGCCGATGCCCGCGCGGGCGGCCTGGCCCGGCTGCTTCCGGCCCTGCTCCACTGTCCCGGCACCCTGCTGGCCGACACCTGGCGGCTGGCCGTCCTCGTCACCCGCGTGCTGCGGGGCCGCCGGGTCACCGGCCGGTTCCACACCATGACGCTGCGCCGCGGAGCCGGCGCGGCCTGGGCCTGCGGGCTGCTCGCGACCACCCCCGGCCTGTACGTCGTCGACCTCGGGCGCGGCGGCCGGATGCTCGTGCACACCCTGCCCGGCCCGGCGAGCGCACTGGAGCAGGCCCTCGTCAGCGGGAGGGACCGGTGAGCGGCGCGTACGGAACCGACTGGAACGCCTGGCTCGTGGCGGCCGGAGTGCTGCTGGTGCTCGGCCTGCCGCCCGTACTGCTCACCTGCGGCCGGGGCACGCCGGTCGACCGGCTGGCCGGGCTCGCGATGACCGGCACCCTGGTCACCGTGATCCTGCTGCTGGCCGCCCGCGGCCTCGGCCGCACCGCGTACACCGACCTCGGGCTGGCCCTCGCCCTGCTCGGACCCGTCGGAGTCCTGGCGTTCGCCCGGTTCCTCGGCAGGCCGCGCGAGGGCTCCGCGCGCCGGACCGGCGCCCGCTGACATGGACCCCCGTACCGTCTGCGCCACGGTCCTGCTCGCCGCCGGGACCGCCGTCCTCCTCTTCGCCGTCCTCGCCTTCCGGACCCTGCCCCGCCCGTACGCACGACTGCACGCGCTGGCACCGGGCACCTCGCTCGGCGCGCCGCTGACCCTGCTCGCACTGGCCGTCGACGCCCCGCCGGGCCGGGGCGCCGTCAAGTTCCTCGTCATCGCCGCTCTGATGGTGCTCGGCGGCACGCTGACCACACTGGCCGTGGGCCGGGTCACCGCCGAGCACGAGGGCCGGCTGTCCGGGGACTCCGGCACGTGATCGCCACCGAACTGCTCGCCGACGCCACCGTCCTCCTCGTGACCGCCGTCGCCACCGCGGCCGTCCGGACCAGGGACCCGGTCCGCCAGGCCGTGGTGCTCAGCGCCCTCGGGCTGCTCCTCGCGCTGTTGTTCACCCTGCTCCAGGCCCCGGACGTGGCCCTGTCGCAGTTGGCGGTCGCCGCGGTGGTGACCCCGCTGCTGATCCTGCTGACCGTGCGCAAGATCCGTGCGGTGGCCGACCGGAGGGAGGAGGGGGAGAAGTGACCCGCGCCGCACGCATCTCGGTGTTCTGGGTCGCGGCCCTGCTGATCGCCGCGGGATACGCCGCCGCGTGCGGGAAGCTTCCCGCCTTCGGCGGCCCGTTCCACCCCTACGCCGATCGTGCGGTACCGGCCGCGCTGGACCAGCGCACCGCCAACGTGGTCGCCTCGGTCACCTTCGACCAGCGCGGATTCGACACCCTGGGCGAGGAGTTCATCCTCTTCACCTCCGTACTGGGCGCCGCCCTGCTGCTACGACGGGCCCGCGACGAACGCCTCGTACGCCCCCGGCCGGGCCGGGTCCAGCCCACCACCCGGCTGCTGGGCACGCTGCTCCTGCCGATCGCGCTGGTCACCGGCGTCTACGTGGTCGCCCACGGTCAACTCACCCCCGGTGGAGGCTTCCAGGGCGGCGTGGTGCTGGCCACCGGTCTCCACGTGGCCTACCTGGCCGCCGACTACCGCGTGCTGCGACGGGTCAGACCGCGCGCCGCCCTCGACGTGGCCGACGCCATCGGCGCCGGGGCCTTCGCCGCCCTGGGCCTGGTCCCCCTCGCCGTCGGAGCGGCCTACCTGGAGAACGTCCTGCCACTGGGCACCCTCGGACAACTGACCTCCGGCGGCCTGGTGCCCCTGCTCAACGCGGCCGTCGGCGTGGAGGTGGGCTCCGCGCTGGTGGTCCTGCTCGCCGCCTTCATCGACCAGGCACTGGAGATCGAGTCCACATGACGCCGCAGCCCCCTCCGCAGCCGCTCGGGCTGCTCCCGTACCTCGCCGCCGGGTGGATCTTCCTCGCGGGCGTGTACGGGCTCGTGACCAGTCGCGATTCGGTGCACGCCATCGGATGCCTGACCGTGGTGCAGTCGGGGACGTACGTCCTGCTCGTCGCCGTCGGCTACCGGCGCGGCGGCACCGCCCCCTACTTCACCGACATCCCGGCCGGCACGCCCGTCGTGGACCCCGTGGCACAGGCCCTCGCCCTGACCGACGTCGTGGTCGGCGCCGCGCTCACCGCGCTGCTGCTGGCCCTGGTCCTGCAGATCGCCAAACGGCACGGCACGGCCGATCCCGACGCGCTGACCGGCCTCAAGGGCTGACGCGCGAGGTGCCCATGACAGACACCGCCGACCTGCTCCCGCTGGCCGTGGTCTGCCCGCTGCTCGGCGCGGTCGTCCTGGCCGTCGCCGGGCGGTGGCTGCCCAGGGCGGCCGCCGACGCGCTCGCCCTGGCCTGGGCGACGGCCCAACTGGTCCTGCTCGCCCGGCTCTGGACGGGTACGGAAGGGCGGTCGGTCTCCTGGATCGGCGCCTGGACCCCGGCCGCCGACGGACGGGGCGTGGGCATCGTGCTCGCCACCGACCGGCTGGGGGCCGGGATCGCGCTGCTGGCGGGGGCCCTGGTCCTCGCCGCCATCGGCTACTCCTGGTACTACTTCGACGAACCGGATCCGGGCGGCCGGCAGGGCGGCACCTTCCCGGCGCTGATCCTGCTGTTCGAGGCCGGGATGTGCGGATTCGCGCTCACCGGGGACCTGTTCAACGCCTTCGTCTTCCTGGAGCTGATGGGCGCCGCCGCCTACGCCCTCACCGGCTACCGGATCGAAGAATCACGGCCCCTGCAAGGCGCGTTGGCCTTCGCCCTCACCGGTTCCCTCGCCGGATACTGCGCACTGCTGGGCATCGGTCTGCTCTACGCCCGTACCGGCGAACTGGCCTTCGCGCGCATCGGCGAGGAACTGGCGGGGCGGCCCGCCGACCTCGCGGTCACCGTCGCGTTCGTCCTGGTCGCCACCGCCATGCTGGTCAAGGCGGCCGCCGTGCCCTTCCACTTCTGGCTGCCCGACGCACACGCCGAGGCGCCCACACCCGTGTGCATGCTGCTCTCCGGGGTGATGGTGGAACTCGGCCTGTACGGACTGCTGCGCATCTACTGGACGGTGTTCTCCGGCCCCGGCGGCATCCCGGCGGAATCGTTTCGCGCCGTCTTCCTGGTCCTGGGCGCCGTCACGGCGGTGACCGGGGCGGTGCTGTGCTGGCAGCAGCGGCACCTCAAGCGGATGCTGGCCTTCTCCACCATCGGCCATCTGGGCCTCTTCCTGTGCGGATCGGCCCTGCTGACCCCGGCGGCCACGACCGGGGTCGCCGTCTACGCCGCCGGCCACGCCGGAGCCAAGGCCGCCCTGTTCGGGCTCGTGGGGGTGCTGCTGGACCGGCACGGCTCGGTGGACGAACACGGCCTGTACGGTCGCGGCCGCGATCTCGCGCCCGCCGGGGTGCTGTTCGCGGCGGGCGGGCTCGCCCTGGCCGGGCTGCCGCCGTTCGCGACGGGACTCGGCAAGGCGGTCGTCGAGCACGCCGCGGAGGCGGGCAACGCCTGGCTGATCCCGCTGTTCGTGCTGGTGCCCGCGGTCACCGGGGGAGCCGTACTGAGGGCGGGCGTACGGGTGTTCGCCGGCCGAGGCGCCCCGACGCCGGCCCGGCAGACGGGCCCGGAAACCACCGGCAAGGACGAGGAGCCGGAGATCCGCGATCCCCGCCGGCGGGTTCCGTGGCCGATGGTGGTCGTCCCCTGCGTCCTGCTCGGGGGATCCCTGACACTGGGCCTGGTCCCGGAGTTCGGCCGGGCCCTCGCCGAGGCGGCCGTGCTGTTCTGCGATGCGCCCGGTTATCGGGACGCCGTGGCCGGACGCACCGCCCCGCCCGCCGGGCACGCTCCCGAAGCCGCCTGGACGCCGGCCGGGATGGCCCTCGGGACGCTGTCGGCCGGGGCCGCCGCGGGCCTGGCCGCCGCCGCGCTGTGGGGTCCCGCGCTGCGGGGTCCGCTGGCGCGGCGTACCGGCGAGTGGGCCGGGCGGGTGACCACGTACGCGATCGTGCCCCTGCGGCGGCTGCACTCGGGGCACGTCGGCGACTACGTGGCCTGGCTGCTGGCCGGGACGGCGGCGCTCCTGGCGGCCTTCGCCGCCCGGAGCTAGTGCTGTGACCCGGTGAACCTCTCCGGTCACAGCACCAGGGTCCCGATCTGCCGGACACCCCCGAGCCCCGGGCCACCCGGATCGTGCTCAGCAGATCCGTGGGAGCTGCTCCCCGATCGGCAGGTCGACCACGCGGGTGCCGCCCAGCCGGGTGCGCGCCACGACCATGCCGGGGTGGGCGTCCACCGCCTCGCCGATCACGGTCGCCCCGCGGCCCAGCGGATGCGCCCGCATCGCGTCGAGCACGGCCTCGGCGTGCTCGCGCGGCACGAAGGCCACGAGCTTGCCCTCGTTGGCCACGTAGAGCGGGTCCAGGCCGAGGATCGAGCAGGCGTTCGCGACGGCCGGCGGGACGGGGACGCGGGCCTCCTCGATGACCACGCCGGTGCCGGAGGCCGTCGCGATCTCGTTCAGCGAGGCGGCCAGACCGCCGCGGGTGGGGTCGCGCAGGACGTGCAGGTCCGGGGTGACCGCGAGCATGCTCCGTACGAGACCGCCCAGCGGCGCGCAGTCGCTCTCGATGTCCACGCCGAACTCCAGGCCCTCCCGGACGCTCATGATGGCCACGCCGTGCAGTCCGATGTCACCGCTGACGATCACCACGTCGCCGGGCACCACCCGCTGCGGGCGCAGGTCCACCCCGGCGGGGATGACCCCGATGCCCGCGGTGTTGACGTAGATCCCGTCCCCGTGCCCGCTCTCGACGACCTTGGTGTCGCCGGTGGCCACCTCCACGCCCGCCGCCCGGGCGGCGTCGCCCATCGCCCGGGCCACCCGCGAGACGACGGACAGCTCGACCCCCTCCTCCAGGATGAACCCGCAGGAGAGGAAGGCCGGTTCGGCGCCGCTCATCGCCAGGTCGTTCACCGTGCCGTTGACCGCCAGATCGCCGATGCAGCCACCGGGGAAGAACAGCGGGCGCACCACGTAGGAGTCCGTGGAGAAGGCCAGCCGCACCCCGCCCAGGGACAGCGCGGCCGAGTCCCCCAGCTGGGCCAGGGCGGTGCCGCCGAACGCCGGGAGGAAGAGGTGCTCGACGAGCTCGGCGGAGAGGGCGCCGCCCCCGCCGTGGCCCATCACCACCCGGGGGTGGTCGCGCAGCGGGGCCGGGCAGGTCCAGCCGGTGATGTCCAGTGGTGCGGTCTCAGCCAACGGGGCTCGCCTCCAGCGGCGTCGTCGGGGAGCTCGGCGCGGCCTGCAGGTCGAGCCGGCGGTAGAGGTAGTACGCGGCGCAGGCGCCCTCGCTGGAGACCATCGTGGCGCCGAGCGGCGTGCGCGGGGTGCACAGCGTGCCGAAGGCCGCGCACTCGTGCGGCTTGATGAGCCCCTGGAGCACCTCGCCGCTGCGGCACTCCGCGGGCTCCCGCGTGGTGATGCCGCTGACCGAGAAACGGTGCTCGGCGTCGAACTCCCGGTAGCGGTCCGACAGTCGCCAGCCGCTGTCCGGGATGACCCCGATGCCGCGCCAGGCCCGGTCGGTGACCTCGAAGACGTCCCCCAGCACGGCGAGGGCGGCCGGATTGCCCTCCGGGCGGACGGCGCGCGCGTAGGCGTTCTCCACCGTGTGCTCGCCCCGTTCGAGCTGGCGCACGGTCCGCCGTACGCCTTCGAGGATGTCCAGCGGCTCGAAGCCCGTCACCACGATCGGGACTCGGTACCGCGCCGCGAGTTCCGGGTACTCCGCCACGCCCATGACGCTGCAGACGTGCCCGGCGGCGAGGAAGCCCTGCACCCGGCAGCTGGGCGAGCGCATGATGGCCTCGATGGCCGGGGGAACCCGGACGTGCGACACCAGCAGACTGAAGTTGGGGATGCCCAGCCGCTTCGCCTGATGGACCGTCATCGCGTTCGGCGGGGCGGTGGTCTCGAAGCCGATCCCGAAGAACACCACCTCGCGATCCGGGTTCTGTCGGGCGATCGTCAGGGCGTCGAGCGGGGAGTAGACCACCCGTACGTCGCCGCCCTCGCTCCGTACCCGGAACAGGTCGCGGCCGGTCCCCGGCACCCGGAGCATGTCCCCGAAGGAACAGAAGATCACACCCGGCCGGGAGGCGATCTCCAGCGCCTTGTCGATGACCTCCAGCGGGGTGACGCAGACCGGACAGCCCGGCCCGTGGATCAACTCCACCTGATCGGGCAGGAGTTGATCGATGCCGTGCCGGATGATGGTGTGTGTCTGGCCGCCGCACACTTCCATCAGCGCCCAGGGCCGGGTCACCGTGGCGTGGATCTCGTCCAGCAGCCGGCGCGCGAGGTCCGGGTCCTGGAATTCGTCGATGTACTTCACTGCTGCACTCCCTCGCCGGCCTCCGCGGCCAGTTCCCACGGGTCGCCGAACTCCTCCTGCAACATGCCGAGTTCCGCGAAGAGCTCAAGGGTCTGCTTGGCGGACTCCTCGTCCAGGCGTTGCAGGGCGAACCCCACGTGGACGATGGCGTACTCGCCGACCCGGAGGTCCGGCAGGTACTCCAGGCACACCTCCTTCTGTACGCCGCCGAAGTCCACGGTGGCCATGCGGGTGCCGTCCCGCTCCCCGATGTCAAGCACTCTGCCGGGTACCGCCAGGCACATGGGTCTCTCCTCGCTGTGGGGGGTCGGGGACGTCGCGGGCGGCCGCCACCATGAGCTGACCGAGTGCCAGGCCGCCGTCGTTCGGCGGGACATGACGGTGCCGCAGTACGGTGAATCCGTGCTCGCGCAGCGCGCGGGCGCAGGCCGAGGACAGCAGGGTGTTGGCGAAGACCCCGCCGGTCAGCACCACCGTGTCCAGCCCGTGCCGCTCGCGCGCGAGGACGCACAGCCTGGCGACGAGCGCGGTGACGCAGGCATGGAAGCGGGCCGCGATCACCGAGGGCTCCACGCCCGCCCGCAGGTCGGCGACCGCCGCCGCCAGCAGGGGTGCCGGATCCGCGGTGATCGGGTCGTCGCCGGCGTCGGGCGCCGGGAGGTTCAGGGCGAAGGCGTAGGGTCCGGGGTCGGGGTCGGGGCCCTCGCGCCCCGGTGCCCGCAGCGCGGCGCTCTCCAGCTCCATCGCCGCCTGGGCCTCGTAGCCGGAGCGGTGGCAGACGCCCGCCAGTGAGGAGACGGCGTCGAAGAGGCGCCCCATGCTGGAGGTCGCCGCGCAGTTCAGGTCGAGTTCCAACTGGCGGGACAACACGCGCAGTTCGTCCCCCGGGCAGCTGCTCACACACGGCAGGTCCGGATCCCAGGGGATGCCCGCCGCCCACAGGTGCGACAGGGCCATCCGGTACGGCCGGTGCACGGCGGCGTCACCGCCCGGCAGCGGCACGTACGCGAGATGGGCGAAGCGGGTGTATCCGGCGTAGTCGGCCAGGAGCACCTCGCCGCCCCACACCGCGTCGTCGTCGCCGTAACCGGTGCCGTCGAAGGCGATGCCGATCACCCGCCGGCCGCCGTCCAGGCCGTGTTCGGCCATCGCGGACGCGATGTGCGCGTGGTGGTGCTGCACGCGCACCAGCGGTCGGCCCCCCGAGTTGCGCGCCGCCCACCGGCCCGACCGGTATCCGGGATGCCGGTCGGTGGCCAGGAGCTCGGGGGAGACGCCGGTGATGGACTCGAGCTGTCGCTCGGCCCGCTCGAAAGCGACCTGGGTGGCGAGGTCGTCCATGTCGCCGATGTGCGCCGACAGCCAGGCGCGACGGCCCTCGCCGAGACAGAGGGCGTTCTTCAAGTCGCCCCCGGTGGCCAGGGTGGCGGGGACCGGCAGCGGCAGCGCGACCGGCAGCGGGGCGTAGCCGCGCGAGCGCCGGACCAGCAGTGTGGCACCGTCGCACACCCGCACCACCGAGTCGTCGCACGGCACGTGGATGGGGCGGTCGTGCGTGAGCCATCCGTCGGCGAGGCCGGCCAGTCGCTCCAGTGCCTCGGCCTCGTCCGTGACGATGGGCTCGCCCGCGAGGTTCCCGCTGGTCATGACGAGCAGCTCGGGACCGGGGGGATCGCCGGGAAGCCCGAACAGCAGGTGGTGGACCGGTGTGTACGGGAGCATGACACCGAGGTCGGGGCTGCGCGGGGCGACCTCCTCGACCGGACCCTGGACCCCGGCGCGCCTGCGGAGCAGCACGACGGGCCGGACTTTCCCGGTGAGCAGGGCACGTTCTTCGGGGCCGACGTGCGCCAGTCGCTCCGCCCCGGCGAGGTCGCGCGCCATCACGGCGAAGGGCTTGTCGCCGCGGGACTTGCGCCGGCGCAGTTCCGCGACGGCGCCCGGTCGGGTGGCATCGCAGGCCAGGTGGTAACCGCCGAGCCCCTTGACCGCCAGGATCGCGCCCCGGGTCAGCAGCCGGCGGGCTTCGGCGACCGGATCGGTACCGGTGAGCTCGTACGGGGCCTTCGCGCCCGCGGCGAGCAACAGCCGCAGCCGGGGCCCGCAGGACGGGCAGGCCACCGGCTGCGCGTGGAAGCGCCGGTCGGCCGGATCGGCGTACTCGCGGGCGCAGTCGGCGCACATCGGGAAGCCGGCCATGGTCGTGTGGGCGCGGTCGTAGGGCAGCCCGGTGACGATGGTGAAGCGGGGACCGCAGTGCGTGCACGTGATGAAGGGGTGCCGGTGGCGCCGGTCGGCCGGATCGGCCAGCTCCGCGAGACAGGCGGCGCAGGTGGCCGTGTCCGGGGAGACCAGGGTCCGGGCCGGGCCGCCGCTCCGGGAGGCGATGATCGAGAACCCGCCAACGCCGACCACCGGGACCTCGAAGTGGTCCACGGCGTCCACCACGGCCAGCGGGGGCGCGTCCGCCGCGAGGCGTTCACAGAAGGCCGAGACGGCGGCGGGCGCGCCCTCGACCTCGGTCACCACGCCCTCCGGGGTGTTGGTGACGTGTCCGGCCAGGCCGAGTCCGGTGGCGCGGGCGTAGACGTACGGCCGGAAGCCGACGCCCTGGACCACGCCCCGGACGGTGACCCGGCGGCGCTGCGGGGACTCCATCAGCGGGTCTGCGATTGCGCTGGCGCGGGCGTAGGCGTGGGCGTCAGCGTCGGCCCGTGCGCAGGGCCGTGCCCGTGCGCCGGCCCGTGCCCGTGGTCGTGCGCCGGCCCGGGCCCGGCCACGGGCCTGTGCCCCGGCCCGTGCTCATGCGCAGGCCCCGGCCCGTGCGTGCCTCCCGGCCCGGGCCCGTGCGCGTGTCCCGGCTCGTGGTCATGCGCATGCCCGGGCTCGTGCTTGTGCCCCGGCTCGTGCCCGTGTCCGGGCGCATGTCCCGGTCCGTGCGTGTGGCCGGGCCCGTGGCTGTCGTGCCCGCGGCCGGCGCCCGGCGCGGGAGCGCACGCGCACGCCTGTGCCATCACCGGAGCGTGCGCCGCGGTCCCCGCCCCGACCGCCTGCGCCCGGTCCAGCAGGATGCCCAGGCCCTCGCCCGCGCGGGCCGAGGTGAGCACCACCTCCACCCCCGGATTGACCCGCTGGACGTTCGCGCGGAAGGCCGCCTCGTCGAACTCGACGGCCTGCGCGATGTCGGTCTTGGTGACCACGACCAGCTGGGCCAACCCGAAGGCGGTCGGGTACTTCAGCGGCTTGTCCTCGCCCTCGGTCACCGACGCGAGGACCACGCGAAGCGACTCCCCGAGGTCGTACGAGGCCGGGCAGACCAGGTTGCCGACGTTCTCGACGAACAGCAGCCGGGTCTCCTCGGGCAGCCACCCCTCCAGGTGCCGCCCCAGCATCACGGCCTCCAGGTGGCAGAGCCCGTCGGTCAGCACCTGCTTCACCGGCGCCCCCGAACGGGCCAGCCGCACCGCGTCGTTCTCGGTGGCCAGGTCCGCCGTCAGGGCGGCCACGGCCACCCCCCGCTCCCGCGCGAGCAGCAGTTCCCGCTCCAGGAGGGCGGTCTTGCCGCTGCCCGGGCTGGACAGCAGGTTGACGACCGTCGTCCCGCGGGCCGTGAGTTCGGCGCGCAGTGCCTGCGCGGCCCCGTCGTTCTTGGCGAGCACCGCCTGTTGCAGGTCGACCACTCGGCACATGGTTCAGGCCTCCTCGGAGATCGGTGCGCGGCAGGGGACCGCGGTCGGGGCATCTGGATCCCGGGCGTCCTCCCAGGTCACGGTGAGGATGCGCAGCTCGCGTCCCGAGAGCAGCTCCACCTCCGTGGCCCTTCCGCAGCCGGGACAGCACAGTTCGGGGGGCATGCCCACGGCCCATTCGCCCGTGCAGGCGGCGCAGCGCGCGCGGGCCGGGACGGACCGGGTGACGAGCTCCGCACCCTCCAGGACCGTTCCGGCGCAGGCCAGTTCGAAGCAGAAGGCGAGGGAGTCCGGGACCACCCCGGCCAATTCCCCGACCTGGAGCTCCACTCGGCTCACGCCGCCCACCGATTCGGGGGCCGCCTCTTCCACCTGGCCCACGACGGCCACGGCGATCGACATCTCGTGCATGGGACCTGGTCTCCGTCCTGCCGGGGCTCATTACACCGGTAGGGCGGGGACGGCGCGCTCGGGCACGCCGACGGCCGGTACGCCCCGTACGCCATTCGGGCGCCGGGGCGTACGGTTCCAAAGGCCCTACGGGCTCACATGCTGCGGATGTGCAGGTAGCGCTTGATGTCGGGCAGCTGCATGAGCACGGCGAGCAGGGCGACGGCGCCGACTGCGCCAAGGACGGCCTTCTTCATGGGGTTCTCCTCAGTTCACGGCGGTTCTGGTCATCCGCTTCGGCCTCCGGCGCCTCCTCCTGCGGGAGCAGGTCCAGGAGCATCCGCACGGCCTCCGGCACGGCGTCGGCCACCGGCCCGCTCAGGCCGATGCCTTCCTCGACGCAGGCGGGTTCGCACCCGAGGACCAGCATGCGCCGGGGCGGCGCGGTGCCGGTCCCGGCGCAGAGCGTGTCCAACAGGGCGAGGACGGTGTCGGGCGACATGTCGTGGCCGTCGAGGGCGGCCCCTCCCGGCGCGATGCGGGCGTCGCCGTCGTCGTCGCCGACCTCGATCAGGTACAGGGTGCCGGGGGCCCCGCCGCGCGCCGTGGCGTCGACGAGGACGACGGTGTCGTAGTCGTCGAGCAACTGGTAGGCGAGGTGGACCCCGCGCACCCCGAAGTCCACCGCCTCCACGCCCGGCGGCAGCGCGTACGAGGACAGCGCCCGCAGGGTCTCCACGCCGAAGCCGTCGTCGCCGAGGAAGACGTTGCCGATGCCGGCGATCAGGGTCCGGCCGCTCACGCGCGCTCCTCGGGGGTGACCTCGTCCGGCTGGAAGTAGAGGAACCTGCCCTGCTCCCGGCGGATGTCCGCGCCCGGGTCGCCCTCCACGGTCACCGCGAGGTGCACGCCCCCGTCGACATCGTGCAGGACGGCCTCGACCCGGGCGGTGCGGCCCTGGAGGAACAGGTCCTGGGCGTCGGTCCGCCGCAGCCCGGGGCGCAGGACCACACGGCTGCCGACCCCCACCCGGACGCCCTCGACCGTGACGTGCTCGGGGACCGGTTCCACGGGGTCCGCGCCGGCCGGATCCCACCAGGGGGACTCGGGGCGGAACAGCGCCCCGAGGTCCTCGCCCCCGGCCTCGCCGGTGATGTCGCGCAGGCCCCGGACCGCCCCGTGCAGCCGCTCCAGCACCTCGGGCGGCATCGAATCGGCCAGGTCGATCACGGCGGCCGCCCGGGGATCCGTCCCGCGCGCCTCCCGCTTCTCCTGGTCGGTGAGGGCCGCGGTGCGCAGGGCCAGGATCTCGTCGATCTCGGTGGCGTCGTACATGGCGCCGGCGCTCTCGGGCGCGATGGCGGGGTGGTCCTCCAGGATGATGGGCGAGGACAGGACCACGTCCGCCCGGCCGGGCTCGCCCGCCAGCACCGGCCACGTGTGCCGGTTCTCGCAGGTCGCGACCGCACCCTTGGCCCACTCGGGCGGGTCGGTCATCGACAGGAAGGATCCGGAGCTCACCCCAAGCAGCAGGTGGGCGGCGACGAGCGAGCGGGGCAGCGCCTCCTCGCGCGTCGCGGAACCCTCGTCCGGGGCCCAAGGGCTGGTGTTCTCCACCACCGCCGAGAGCTTCAGCACCCGGTAGGGGCCGCCGAGTTCGGCGCCGGAGAGCCGCAGGATGCCGCTGACCCGCTCCGTACGCCGCACCAGGCGGCCGACCGTGCGGCCGTCGCCGTCGACGACGGGCTCGACCTCCTCGCGGGCGGGCCGGGCGAAGGGGAAGAGGGCCTCGGCGCCCGCCAGTTCGGCCACCGGGACGGACACCTCGACCCGCTCCTCGGTGCCCTCGTCCCAGGGGACCAGGACCCGGTCGGCCAGGTGCAGTTCGGCCACCTCCTCGAACGAGCCGTCGGGGCGGGCCTGTTGGACCGTACGGCGCTGGGCGTGCAGGAAGCGCAGCTCCAGGGAGAGCGTCGCCGCGCCCCGGGGCTCCAGCAGGATCTCGGTCCGCTGGAAGGTGTGCTCCTCGTGCGCGGGCGCCCAGGCGGGCGGCACGAGCACGCCGAACTGCCAGCGCATCCGGTTCTTCGCGGCCGACGCCCGGTACGGGTAGAGGACGTACCCCTCGAAGAGGACGGCGTCCGCCACCTGCCGGGCCGTCTCGAATCGGGTTGCCGGTACTGCCGTGTCGGCGGTCGTGGTCACGGAGCCGTCCTCTCGGTGACGCGCGGTGGCGCCGCCCCCAACCGGACCGCGGGCGGCGGCGGTCCCGCCGCGGCCGCGGTGTCCAGGAGGGCGCGTACGGTCGCCTCCCAGGAGGGGAGGGCGTGTCGGGAACGGAAGGCGAGCAGGTCGGCCATCGTGTCGGCGGGCAGCCGCAGCCAGCCGCAGCCGGGGAAGTGCTGCTCGACCATCTCCCGCCACACGGCCACCGGCATCCGGTAGGCCGCCTCGCGGTCCCAGGGCACCGGTTCGACGACGAACCCGCCCGCCCCGGTGAACGCGGTCCCGGAGAACAGCATCAGCAGCGGCGCGTCACCGCCCTGGAGCGCGGCGAAGTACCGGGTCGCCGCGATGTCCATGTCGTAGGTGCACGGCACCACCAGGTCGACCTCGGTCTCCCCGGTGAAGCTCGGGATCATCACCGAAACCTGCGCGAACTGCACCGGCTGGAGGGTGGATCCCCAGCGGGAGGGGGCACCGAACAGGTCGGCCAGCCCGTCCGCCTCCACCGGGCCGTACCGCCGGCGGGCGGGTTCGACGCGGATCTGGCAGCGCAGGGCGACGGCGTGCACCCGGACCCCGGGCGAGGTGGTCACGCGCAGCCTGAAGACCAGGGTCGGACCGGCGGCGTACGGGTCGGCGCGCACGCCGGTGCAGGCGAAGGCGAACTCCGTCATGGCCGGCCCGCTTCCACCGCGTCCGGCGCGAGCGCCCGGGCCCGCCGCTCGACCCGTTCGAAGAAGACGCGCAGCGCTTCGCGGGCCTCCGCGCCTCCGTCGAAGCCCTGCCACAGCAGCCGCATCCGCCCCACCAGCTCGTAGCAGATGTCGATGGGCACCAGGTGGCAGGTGGTGCGGCCCTCCGCGCGGTGCAGCAGCAGCGCCTCCACGTCGGGTTCCAGCAGGGCGGCCAGCCGTCCGGCGCCGAGCACGCCCTGCCAGGTCTCCGGGTCGAGTTCGCTCTCGGTGGCCCCGGCGGGGCTCGGGTAGAGCGCGACCAGGCGGTCCAGCGCGGCGTTGCGGAAGAGGAAGGCCACCCCGACGGGGATCTGGAGGGCCTCCCAGGCGCCGTCGTCGAGCGGATGCCCCGGATCGGTCAGATAGCGGTCCGGGACGGCGCGGAAGCGGCCGGTGACCGCCCCCGGCCGGTCGAAGAGCAGCGCGCAGGCGGTGCAGGCGCACACCAGGGCCCGCCGCTCGATCTCCACCAGGTGGCGGTGGCCGTCCTCGGGCACCACCACCCCGCACAGTTCGCAGGTCTCGGGGCGTGGCGGGCGCGCCCCGGCGAACCGGCGCAGGCCGCGCGCGGCCGAAGCCGGCCCGCTCACCGGACCCGTGCCGGGGCGTGCGTCCGGGTGCCGATCTGCAGCAGGGCCGGGGCCGGCGCCGCCGTCTCCACCTCCACGGAGGTCACCTCGGGAGCGAAGGCCGCCAGGGCGTCCGTCACCTCCTGCGGCACACCGGAGGCCTCCGAACCGCCGCAGCCGCAGCCGCCGGCAGCCGGGGCGCGCAGCCGCAGCACGCCCGAAGCCGGGTCGAAGCCGATCAGCTCCGCGGGCTCCCGTGCGGCCCGCAGCGCCCGCCCGATCCGTACGTCCACGTCCTCGGGGTTCAGGTCGTGCAGGGCCAGCAGGCTCGCCACGAGGTCGTCGTCCAGCAGCGGACGCAGGCCGCTCTCGCCGAGCCGCTCCGTGATCCGGGCGAGCCCCGCCCCGTAGAACTCCATGAGGACCCGCACCAGTTCCTCGGCGGCCGCGCAGGCCGCCCGGTCGCCCGTGGCGGAGAGCCGGTCGAGCACCTCGTCCACTCGGCGCCCCGCCTGCCGTGCGTCCACCCGGGCGCCCGCGTGCACGGCGCTCATCCGCCCAGCCCGCTCAGGCCGGTGGGCACGTGCATGGTCTTGACGGTCTTGCCGCCGCCGACGTACATGTGCACGCCGCACGGCAGACACGGGTCGAAGCTGCGCACCGCCCGCATGATGTCGATGCCCTTGAAGTTCTCCGGGGGGTTCTCCTCGAAGATGGGGGTGTTCTGCACGGCGTCCTCGTAGGGTCCCGGTGTGCCGAAGGTGTCGCGGGTGCTGGCGTTCCACGGGGTCGGCGGATACGGGTGGTAGTTGGCGATCTTTCCGTCGCGGATCACCATGTGGTGCGACAGGACGCCCCGTACGGCCTCGGTGAAGCCGACGCCGATCGACTCGTTCGGCACCTCGAACTTCTCCCAGGTCTGGGTGCGTCCGGCGCGGACCTCCGCCAGTCCCTTCTCGGCGCAGTGCAGAGCGATGGCCGCCGCGTACGCCTGGAAGTAGGTGCGGGCGCGGTTGCGCTCCAGGGCGTTGCTCCACTTCGGGATCTGCCACTCGAAGCGCGTCTCGGGCTTGGTCATCGTCTTCGGCAGGTTGATGACCACGCTGTGCCCGGTGGCCTTGACGTAGCCGACGTCGACCAGTCCGGACAGCGCCGTCGACCACAGCCGGGCGATCGGGCCGCCGCCGGTGTCGAGCGCCAGGTGGTCCTTGCCGTCGAACCAGCGGGGCGACATCACCCAGCTGTACTTGTCGTCGAAGTTGCGCTTCTGCGGAGCCGGGATGGTGTGCTGGTTCCACGGGTGGCGCGGGTCGACCGGGTTGCCGAGCGGGTCGTGCGTGACGAACTGCTCGCGTCCCTCCCAGTCGTCGTAGTACGAGCTGCCCAGCAGGATGCGGATGCCCAGGTTGATCTCGGTGAGGTCGTTGGTGACCAGCTTGCCGTCCACGATCACGCCCGGGGTGACGAACATCTTCCGTCCCCAGTCGGTCATGTTGGCGTACGTGAAGTCGCAGTACTCGGGGTCGTTGAGGGCGCCCCAGCAACCCAACAGCACGCGCCGGCGGCCGACTTCCTCGTAGCCGGGCAGGGCCTCGTAGAAGAAGTCGAACAGGTCGTCGTGCAGCGGCACCACCTTCTTCATGAACTCCACGTACCGCATCAGGCGGCTCATGTAGTCGGTGAAGAGCTGGACCGAGGCGATGGTGCCGACGCCGCCCGGGTAGAGCGTGGAGGGGTGCACGTGGCGCCCCTCCATCAGACAGAACATCTCCCGTGTGTAGCGGCTGACCTGGAGCGCCTCGCGGTAGAACTCGCCCTCGATGGGGTTGAGCGAGCGCATGATGTCGGCGATGGTGCGGTAGCCGTGCTCGCCGGCGTGCGGGGCCTGGGTCCGCTCGGCCAGCTCCAGCACCCCGGGGTTGGTCTCGCGGACCATCTTCTCGCAGTAGTCGACCCCGACCAGGTTCTCCTGGAAGATGTTGTGGTCGAACATGTACTCCGCGGACTCGCCGAGGTTGATGATCCATTCGGCGAGGTGCGGCGGCTTCACCCCGTAGGCCATGTTCTGCGCGTACACGGAACACGTCGCGTGGTTGTCACCGCAGATGCCGCAGATGCGGCTGGTGATG
The DNA here is from genome assembly GCF_042731135.1 of Streptomyces sp. NPDC059874. Lineage (NCBI taxonomy): Bacteria > Bacillati > Actinomycetota > Actinomycetes > Kitasatosporales > Streptomycetaceae > Streptomyces > Streptomyces sp. NPDC059874. Next base: position 57,960 of record NZ_JBHWJY010000014.1, on the reverse strand, counting down.
AAGTGCGCGTCGCGGGGGTCCTTGCCGCGCATGAAGACGCTGTAGCCACGGAAGACCGACGAGGTGCTGTAGCACTCGGCGACCCGCTTCTGCTTGAAGTCGATCTTCGTGTGGATGCCGAGGCTGCCCACGATCCGGGTGATCGGATCCCACGCCATCTCGACCAGGCCGCTGCCGTCGCCGGCCGCCTTCGTCTTCGGTTCCATCGTGTCTGCCGTGACCCTTCTTCAGTGCGGGAGGAGGAGGTGTGCCGGGGGCCGGGGGACCGTCACCAGGGCGGGCGGTAGCCGGTGGTCAACTTCTGGCCGGTGCGGCGCCACTTGGGTTCCTGGTCCACGGTGTGCAGCGTGATCGCCCGGAGCCTGCGGATCAGGGCGCCGTACGCCCCGCTGGCGTTGGTGGAGACCGTGGCGCCCGGCGGCTTGTCCATGAACGGCATGAACTTGTCGGGGAAGCCGGGCATCGTGCAGGCGATGCAGATGCCACCCACGTTCGGGCAGCCACCGACGCCGTTGATCCAGCCGCGCTTGGGCACGTTGCACTTGACCACCGGACCCCAACAGCCGATCTTCACCAGGCACTTGGGGGAGTCGTAGGTCTCGGCGAACTGGCCCTGCTCGTAGTAGCCCGCGCGGTCGCAGCCCTCATGGACGGTGGCCCCGAACAGCCACGTGGGCCGCAGCTTGTCGTCCAGCGGGATCATCGGGGCCGAGCCCGCCGCCTGGTAGAGCAGGTACGTCAGGGTCTCCGAGAAGTTGTCCGGCTGGATGGGACAGCCCGGCACGCACACGATCGGGATCCCCGCCTGGGACTTCCAATCCCAGCCCAGGTAGTCGGGCACGCCCATCGCGCCGGTCGGATTGCCCTCCATCGCGTGGATGCCGCCGTACGTGGCGCAGGTGCCGATGGCCACCACGGCGAGGGCCTTGGGCGCCAGCCGGTCGATCCACTCGCTGGTGGTGATGGGCTGCCCGGTGGCCGGATCGTCGCCGAAGCCGCACCAGTAACCCTCGGGCTTGATCTTCTCGTTGGGGATGGATCCCTCCACCACCAGCACGAACGGATCGATCTCCCCCCGCTCGCCCTTGAAGAACCACTCGATGAACGTGTCCGCGCCGCCTACGGGACCGCACTCGAAGTCGATGAGCGGCCAGTGCACGGCGATCCGGGGGAGCCCGGGCAGTGTCCCCGTCACGATCTCCTCGATGCTCGGCTGCATCGCCGCGGTCAGGGACACGGAGTCGCCGTCGCAGCTCAAGCCGGCGTTGATCCAGAGGATGTGGATCAGGGGGTCCTCTACCGGGGCCTGCGTTGCTGCAACCATGCGGATGCCTCCTTGGGACGGGGGAGGGGGAGGGGGAGGAAGCGAGGGGCTCGACGGGACGGCCGGTCACCGCCCGGGACTCGTCGGCCCCACCCTTCTTGCTAGCAGCCGGCGGGGTCGGGTGCCCCGTCATGTACGGCCGGTCCGGTGACGGGAGCCGATCGCGCGGGTGGCGGCGACCCGTGCCGACCCGGTACGGGCCGTGCGAGATGGGGCGGGGTGGCGCCGGGGCGTTCCTTGCGCACGAAGGCCCGGCGCAGGGCGTGGTACGGAGCCTGCGGGTCGAAGAAGGTCTGCCGCATCCGGTCCAGCTCGGCCGCGCGGTAGGCGGCCAGCGGGCGCTCCGCCTCGTCGAGCTCCCGGCGCGCCTTCTTCCCGGCGATCCGCGCGGCGGTGGCCGGGTGGCCTGCGAGTTGCGCGGCGAGCGCCGTGGCCCGGTCGGCGAACACCGCGGGCGGGCAGCCGATCGTCCGGTCGACCAGGCCGAGCCGCCGGGCGGACTCGGCGCTCAGCGGCAGGGCCTCGGTGGTGAGGCGCTCCGCGACCGCGGGTCCGACCCGGCGCGGCAGGGTGTACGTCCAGAACTCCGAGCCGTACAGGCCCATCAGCCGGTAGTGCGGATTGAGGATCACGCCCGAGCGGCACCACACCTCGTCGGCGGCGAGGGCCAGCACGGCCCCGCCGGCGGCCGCGTTCCCGCCCAGGGCGGCGACCACCAGCCGGTCGGTGGTGGTGAGGACGGCCTCCACCAGGTCGTCCATGGCGTTGATGTTGGCCCAGGACTCCTCGGCGGGGTCGGCCGCGGCCTCGATGACGCCGAGGTGGATGCCGTTGGAGAAGAAGTCCCGGCCGCCGCCGAGCACGAGCACCGAGGTCGGTCGGGTACAGGCCGCGCGGTAGGCGTCCAGCAGGCGCCGGCAGTCGGCGGTGCTCATCGCGCCGCCGGGGAAGGAGAACGACAGGAACCCGGCCCCGCCCTCCTCGCGGTAGTCGATCTCGGACCAGGTGCGGGCGCCGGGGCGGGCTTGCGTCGGGGCGGGAAGCTCCGGCAGCGCGGGCAGCAGGTCCCCGAGCGCGAGCGTGGCCGGGAGCTTGGGAGCGGCAGGTTGGCCCGGCGCGCGGGGGGCCCGTAGCTCCGGGATCCAGACGGCTCCGTCGGCGGTGGCCCGGCAGACCGCGCCCGCCCTGGTGGCGATCAGCTCGCCAGGGCGGCCGCGCAGCCCGTCCTCGGGGTGACCGCCGTGCAGGAACCACGTGCCGCCGAGCAGCTCGTCCCGTACGCCCGGCCGCGAGTCGGCGGCGCGCAGTACGCGCAACACCCGCTCGGTGTCGTCCCGCAGCCAGTCGATCCGGCGGTCCTCCTGGCGCAGCAGGGGGCGGGCGCGGCCCCCGGACTGCGGCTCGGGGGTGTACGTGCCGGAGGCGAAGCGGTCCACGGCGAGCAGGACGGCCTCCAGGGCCGCGTCGGCGACCTCGCCCCGGTACCAGGCGCTCTTGGACTCGGGCGGGTCCGGCACGGGGCATTCGACCGTGGCCCACACATCGCCGGCGTCCATCTCCGCATTGGCCTGCAGCACGGTGACGCCCCACCGAGGGACCCCGTCCTGGACGGCCCTGTCGAGCGAGGAAGGGCCCCGGTCCCCGACGGGGCCCGGGTGGACGATCAGACAGGTGTGGGCGGACCAGACCTCCTCGGGCACCGCCGACGTCAGCATCGGCGCGACCACCAGGTCCGGCCGGTGCCGGCGGACCGCACCGGCCAGATCGACGGACGGGAGCGCCAGCTCCACCGCGACGCCGTGGCCGTGATCGCGCAGCTCGGCGTGGACCCGCTGGGTGAGGCTGTTGAAAGCGCTCGCGACGAGCAGGACGTGCACGGGGTCTCCCTGCGACGGACCGGATCCGCGGCCGCGAGGTGCCCGGCCGGATCGGCAGTGAGTGACCGGGGCATGACCGGCCGCCTGAGATCCTCCGGGACGCGGGCGGCGAGCGCGCGGAACCCGGCGGCCGGTGTCACCCGAACGCGCAAGCGTGCGGGGCCGCTCGGCGGCAGCGTGGGCGCGCCTCGCTGCCAAGCGCCTGTCAGTGGCATGCGTCACAGTGGTGAGGACCGACGGCGCTTCCCGCGGGGAAACGAGGTGATCCCATGACGCACGCGATCCGGGCCGAGGGCCTGGCCAAGCGGTTCAAGGAGACCCACGCGCTGGCCGGGGTGGATCTTCAGGTTCCGGCCGGGACGGTGTGCGGGCTGCTCGGCCCCAACGGCGCCGGGAAGACGACGGCGGTGCGCATCTTCGCCACGCTCCTGCGACCGGACCAGGGGCGCGCCGAGGTCGGCGGACACGACGTCGTACGGCAGGCGGGGCGGGTCCGTGCCCTCATCGGCCTCACCGGGCAGTACGCCGCGGTGGACGAGAACCTCACCGGTACGGAGAACCTGCTGATGATCGGCCGGCTGCTCGGGATGACGCGGGGGGAGGCCCGGGCCCGTGCGGCCGAGCTGCTCGACCGCTTCCATCTGACCGACGCGGCGGGGCGGGCCGCCAAGGCGTACTCGGGAGGCATGCGGCGACGCCTCGACCTGGCGGCCAGCCTCGTCGGGCGGCCGCAGATCCTCTTCCTCGACGAGCCCACCACGGGGCTCGATCCGCACAGTCGCGGCGAGGTGTGGGACATGCTGCGCGTGCTGGTCTCGGAGGGCATGACCACCCTGCTCACCACCCAGTACCTGGACGAGGCCGACCGACTCGCCGACAACATCGTGGTGATCGACAAGGGGCGGGTGATCGCCGACGGCACCCCGGACGAGCTGAAGTCGCAGGTCGGCGGCCAAGTCCTGCAACTGCGTCCCGCCCGTGCGGCCGATCTGGGCGCGGCGCACGCCCTGATCACGGAGGCGGCCGGGCCGCAGACCAAGATCGAAGGCGACGGGATCACAGCCCCGGTCAACGACCCGGCGCTGATGCCGAACGTCGTGCGCAGACTGGACCAGGTGGGCATCGAGGTCGGTGAACTCACCCTGCGGCGCTCCTCCCTCGACGAGGTGTTCATGGTGCTCACCGGACACCGCGCGGAGCCGGAAGGGCCCTCGGAAGAGCTCGCGGACCTCGACGACCGGTCCGTCAACGCCGGGAGCCCGTCATGACGACCACGACGATCACCGACGGTCTCGGCCGCGGCGGCAGGGTGCGCCCCCTCGCGGCCGTGCGGCAGACGGCGACCATGGCGTGGCGCAGCCTGGTCTCGGTCAAGCACAACCCCCTGGAACTCGTGGACTACAGCATCACGCCGATCATGTTCGTGTTCCTGTTCACCTACGTCTTCGGCGGACAGATGGCGGGCTCTCCACGCGACTACCTCCAGTACGCGCTCGCGGGGATCATCGTCCAGAACACGCTCTTCATGAGCATGTACACCGCCATGTCGCTGAACTCCGACCTCACGAAGGGGGTCTTCGACCGACTGCGGAGTCTGCCCATCGCCCGCTCGGCACCGCTCTTCGGACGCATCACCGCCGACCTGGTCAAACAACTCTGGGCCATGGTGCTGATGATCGCGTTGGGCATGCTGCTGGGCTTCGAGGTCAGCGGAGGCTTCGCGGGCTTCCTCGGTGCGGCGGTGCTGCTGCTGATCTTCGCCGCCGCCGTCTCGTGGACGGCGGTGCTCATCGGGATGGTGGCCGGCGACCCGGAGAAGGTGCAGGTCTACGCCTTCACGGTGATCTTCCCGATCACGTTCACCAGCAGTGCCTTCGCCCAGGTTTCCACCATGCCCGGCTGGCTCCAGGCCTGGGTGGAGGTCAATCCCGTCACGCACCTGTCGGACGCCTTCCGCGGGCTCCTGCTCGGCACGCCCGCGGGCCGGCCGATCATGTGGTCCCTGGTCTGGGCGGCGGGCATCGCCGCCGTCTTCATGCCGCTGGCGATGCGCGCGTACCGTTCCCAGGACCGCTGAAGTGTCCGGCTCGGGCAGGATGTGAAGGTGCGGACGACGACGGAACAGGTGGCGCGGGCGGCGGCGCCGGCCGCCCGAGGCGGCCGGCGGATCCTCGGCATCGCCGGGCCGCCGGGGGCCGGAAAATCGACGCCGGCCGCCCGGCTCGCCGAGGCGCTCGGGCCGGAGACGGCCGTGGTGGTCCCGATGGACGGCTTCCACCTCGCCCAGGCCGAACTGGCCCGGCTGGGACGGGCCGACCGCAAGGGCGCCCCGGACACCTTCGACGCGGCCGGGTACGTCTCCCTGCTGCGCCGCCTGCGCGGATCCGACGGGGCCACGGTCTACGCACCCGCCTTCGACCGTTCCCTGGAGGAGCCGATCGCGGGCAGCGTCCCCGTCCCTCCGGGCGTACCGCTGGTGATCACCGAGGGGAACCACCTGCTGCACGACGCCGGGGAGTGGGCCTCGGTGCGGCCGCTGCTGGACGAGGCCTGGTACCTCGCCCCGGACGAGGCGCTGCGCGTCCGGCGGCTGGTCGACCGGCACGTACGCCACGGCAAGGAACCGGCGTACGCACGCGCGTGGGTGGCCCGCTCGGACGAACCGAACGCCCGCCTCGTCGCCTCGGGCCGCCACCGCGCCGACCTCGTCCTCGAGATGGGCTGACGCAACCCCTCCGTTTTCCGTGCCGGTCCGTTCGCGCAGGCAGTCGCCATGGAACGAGACTGTCCGTGGCCGCTGTTAGGGTGGCATGCGCCCGTCAAGGCGGGCCCTGTCACTTACTGGTATTCCAACGGGGGTTCAACGTGAAGCTTCGTCATGTCCGCGCGGTCGCAGTCTTCGGCATCGCCGTCGTCGCACTCACCGGAGCCCGTGGTTCCCACGGCGCCAGCTGCGGCGGGAGCAGCGGTTCGCACTCCAACTCCAGCAGCTCCGGCGGCGGCAGCAACGGCAGCGACAGCAGCAGCACCGGCACCAGCGGCAGCACGGGCGGCACCACCACCACTGGTGGTTCCAGCAGCAACAAGGCCGAGCGCGACATCAAGATCGACAGCTGCAAGCTGGAGGGCAAGAACCTCGTCGCCCGGCTCACCGTCACCAACAGCGGTTCGCTGGACTACACCTACAACATCACGATGAAGTTCCGCGGGGACGCCACGTCGACCGCGACCACCGCCCAGGCCAAGGTGGCCGCTCTCAAGGTCAAGGCGGGCGCGTCCCAGCAGGCCGAGGCCACGACGCCGTACACCGGCAAGGGCGACGGCAGCGAGTACAAGGAATGCGTCGTCTCCTCCGTGACGAAGAGCTGAGGCTTCGCCCAGCCGGCAACTCGGCAGGATCGCGGCCCCGTCGGTATGACACCGACGGGGCCGTTCCCGTGTGCCGTGGCCGACTTTTCGGGCTCAGGAGCCCGCCGGGAGGAGTGAACGGGCGCCGGGGGCGGTCGGGGGCGCACTTGGCCGGATCCGAATCGGCCATCGGGTGAAGCTCCTGCTGGTCTCGGAGTTCCGCGCCAGGCGGGCCCCGCCTCTGTCCGAATACTGTCGGTAGTCGGGTCAAACCCGACACAAGGCAAGATCACTGCATCGAGGTACTAGCGGCGTTCAATCAAGGTCATTTGGGCGCAGGGACCACTAGTGTTCCCCCGGATCTGGACGGATCCGCAGATATTCGCCCTCTTTTTCCTCTTTCACCGGTGATGCGCGCATGCGCTGATCGCCGCCCTTAAGAAGGAGAGCTCGTCCGATGACCGTTGACACCAGCCCCGAGGCTCAGCTGGACCAACCCCGGCAGTCCAGCCTGAGCACGGCCGCTGCCCGCAACCTTGCCAGCACGACCAAGTCCGCCCCGCAGATGCAGGAGATCACCTCTCGCTGGCTGCTGCGGATGCTCCCCTGGGTGGAGACCAAGGGTGGCACCTACCGAGTGAACCGCCGACTCAGCTACACCGTCGGCGACGGGCGCATCGAGTTCGTCCAGGACGGTGCCGACGTCCGGGTGATTCCCCGTGAACTCGCCGAACTGGCCCTGCTGCGGGGCTTCGACGACGTGGAGGTGCTGACCACGCTCGCCGGCCGGTGCGTGCAGCGCGAGTTCCGCGCCGGCGAGGTGCTGGTCCAACGCGGCGCCCCCGCCGAGCACATCCACCTGATCGCCCACGGTCGGATCAGCCAGACCGCCGTCGGCAAGTACGGCGACGAGGTCGCCGTCGCCACTCTCGCCGACGGCGACCGGTTCGGCGAGAACGCCCTGCTGGACGGCGAGGCCGGCTGGGACTACACCGCCACAGCCGAGACCCCCGGCACCCTGCTCACCCTGTCCCGCGCCGACTTCGCCGCCGTGCTGGCCGCGGCCCCCGGCCTCCAGGCCCACATCCAGCAGTTCAGCTCCCTTCCCCACCAGCGGCAGAACAAGCACGGCGAGGCCGAGATCGCGATGTCGGCCGGCCACTTCGGCGAGGCCGATCTGCCCGGCGCCTTCGTCGACTACGAACTCAAGCCGCGCGAGTACGAACTCTCCATCGCGCAGACCGTGCTGCGGGTCCACACGAGGGTCGCCGACCTCTACAACGGGCCGCACAACCAGACCGAGGAGCAGCTCAGGCTCACCATCGAGGCCCTGCGCGAGCGCCAGGAGCACGAACTGGTCAACAACCGGGAGTTCGGCCTGCTCCACAACGCCGACTTCAAGCAGCGGATCCAGACCCACTCCGGCCCGCCCACCCCGGACGACCTCGACGAGCTGCTCTGCCGCCGCCGTGGCACCAAACTCCTCCTGGCCCACCCCAAGACGATCGCGGCGATCGGGCGCGAGCTCAACGCCCGCGGGCTGTACCCGGATCACGTCGACGTCGGCGGGCAGTCGGTCCCGGCGTGGCGCGGGGTTCCGATCCTGCCCTGCAACAAGATCCCGATCAGCAGGGAGAACACCAGCTCAATCCTCGCCATGCGAACCGGCGAGGACAACCAGGGCGTCATCGGTCTGCGCCAGACCGGGCTGCCGGAGGAGTACGAGCCGGGCCTGTCCGTGCGCTTCATGGGCATCAACGAGCAGGCGATCATCTCCTACCTCGTCACCACCTACTACTCCGCCGCGATCCTGGTGCCCGACGCGCTCGGTGTGCTGGAGAACGTACAGATCGCCCGTAGGCGCGACTAGGGGGTGTCCGGCGGACGGCCGTGACGGCCGCGTCGCCGGCCACCACGGCCACGACGGCCCGGATCGTCCCGGGCCGGTCGAGCACGCCCGGGATCCGGGACAGCCCAACCACCTCACCAAGGAGTTACGGATGCCCGATCCTGGGCTTTCCCCTCTGCAGTCGAGCCTGCCCGCAGCCGCGGCCCGCTTCGGGGCCGATGTCCTCGCCAACGCCCAAGTCAACGCCCACATCAACGCCCCAGCCCATGTCGCCGCCGCCCTGCCTTCCGCGCCGACCCTGCCCTTCGGTCGCGGCCCCGCCGCGGGGGACGTCCCGGTGGACGCCCCCGTGGAGGTCCCCGTGACCGAAGGGGGTCCCAGCGCTGCCATGGAACGGATCCTTCGCGGCCCCAGCGGCCTGGGCACGGCGGCCCTGAGTCTGGCTCGGCGCGCGGAGCCGCCGATGCCTCCGGAGGCCGAGGTGTCGGTGGCTCCGGTGGAGGCCCTCCACATCCCGGGTCTCTACTACCACCCGGTGCCGGAGCCCGATCCGGCGCGGGTGGCGGAGCTCAGTCGCAGGATCAAGGACTGGGCGCTGGACGAGATCGAGCTGTACCCCGAGGACTGGGAAGGCGAGTTCGACGGATTCTCCACCGGGCGCTACATGGTCGCCTGCCATCCGGACGCTCCGACCATCGACCACCTGATGATCGCCGCGCGGCTGATGGTCGCCGAGAACGCGGTCGACGACATGTACTGCGAGGACCACGGAGGCTCGCCGATCGGTCTCGGGGGCCGCCTGCTGCTGGCGCACACCGCCCTCGATCCCCTTCACACGACGAAGGAGTACCACCCCGGTTGGGCGGAGTCGCTCCACGCGGACGCCCCGCGGCGCTCCTACCGGTCCGCCATGGAGTACTTCGTCCAACAGTCCACCCCCTCCCAGGCCGACCGGTTCCGGCACGACATGGCCCGTCTGCACCTGGGGTACCTCGCCGAGGGCGCCTGGGCCCAGACGGACCACATGCCCGAGGTGTGGGAGTACCTCGCGATGCGGCAGTTCAACAACTTCCGCCCGTGCCCGACCATCACCGACACCGTCGGCGGCTACGAACTGCCGGCGGACCTGCACGCCCAGCCCGCCATGCAGCGGGTCCTCGCGCTCGCCGGGAACGTCAGCACCATCGTCAACGACCTGTACTCGTACACGAAGGAACTCGCCAGTCCCGGCCGGCACCTGAACCTGCCCGTGGTGATCGCCGAACGAGAGGGCGTCTCCGAGCGGGATGCCTACCTGAAGGCGGTCGAGGTCCACAACGAGCTCATGCACGACTTCGAATCCGAATCCGCCGCCCTGGCCGCCGCCTGCCCCGTACCGAGCCTGCTGCGCTTCCTGCGGGGAGTGGCCGTATGGGTCGACGGCAACCACTACTGGCACCAGACCAACACCTATCGCTACAGCCTCCCCGATTTCTGGTAAGGATGGGACATTTCTATGACTAGCACCGATCTCTCCACCTTCATCCCCGCCCCGGCGACGGCCTACCAGGGGGACATCGCCCGATACTGGAACAACGAAGCCCGGCCCGTGAACCTGCGGCTCGGCGACGTCGACGGCCTTTACCACCACCACTACGGCATCGGCGACATCGACCACGCCGCCCTCGGCGACACCGAGGACAGCGAATACGAGAAGAAGCTGATCGCCGAGCTCCACCGCCTGGAGTCGGCGCAGGCCGAGGTCCTCCTGGACCACCTCGGCCCCATCGGGCGCGACGACACGCTCGTGGACGCCGGCTGCGGCCGCGGCGGCTCGATGGTCATGGCCCACCAGCGCTTCGGGTGCAAGGTCGAGGGCGTCACCCTGTCGACCAAGCAGGCCGACTTCGGCAACCAGCGTGCCCGTGAACTCGGCATCGCGGACCACGTCCGGGCCCGCGTCTGCAACATGCTCAACACGCCCTTCGAGACCGGTCAGGCCGCGGGCTCGTGGAACAACGAGTCGAGCATGTACGTCGACCTGCACGACCTCTTCGCCGAACACTCCCGCATCCTGCAGGTGGGCGGCCGCTACGTGACCATCACCGGCTGCTGGAACCCGCGTTACGGCCAGCCCTCGAAGTGGGTCTCCCAGATCAACGCGCACTTCGAGTGCAACATCCACTCCCGCCGGGAGTACCTGCGCGCCATGGCCGACAACCGCCTCGTACCGCAGGCCGTGATCGACCTGACTCCCGCGACCCTGCCCTACTGGGAGCTGCGGGCCACGTCCTCCCTGGTCACCGGCATCGAAGAGGCGTTCATCAACTCCTACAAGGACGGCTCCTTCCAATACGTCCTGATCGCGGCCGACCGCGTCTGACCGACAGCCGAAGGGGCCGGGACCGTCACCCGACGGCCCGGCCCCTTCCGGCGCCTCGGACGGTCGCCCCCCGGGCGGGCGGCGCGGGGGCGCCGGATAGGATCCGGGGCATGTCACAGCCGGTGCAACTCGTCATCCACATCAGCACACTTCCGGGCCGCGGCTCGGAGCAGGTCGCCGCGTTCGAGCGTCTCGCGCCCATCGTGCGGGCCGAAGACGGGTGCCTGCAGTACGACATGCACCAGGTGACCGGCGAGCCCGACCGTTTCGTCCTCATCGAGCGGTGGGCGTCGAAGGAGGCGCTCGCCGCGCACGACGTCACCCCGCACATGATCGAAGCCGACGCCGCGAGCCCGGCATTCCGGGCGGGGCCCGCCGAGGTCATCGAGCTCGTCGCCGCCCCTCTGGCCTGACCCCGGCGCCGGCCGCCGCCCGTCAGGTCTTCGTACGCTTGGCCGCCGCCGCCGCAGCCGCGGCGCGGCCCCAGCGGCACAGCAGTCGGACCAGGCAGATCGCGGTGGGAACCCACAAGGCGGCGAAGACCCAGAGCGCCGCCGTCGAAGTCGTGGTCACGGCCCGTACGAACGCCGCCACGGAGGATATGGCGAGCAGGCACGTGTAGAGCACGAGGCCGGGACTGCGGGCGTCGCTCCAGGAACCCGTCCACGGCCTGACGCCCCGGCGCAGCGTCCGCAGCCTGCGGTCGAGGAGCTGGTCGGCACGCAGCTTGGCCTCGATGTCGTCGAGGATCATGCGCTCCTGCTGGGAGAGCTCGGGGCCGTCCATGGCCACACCTCCCGAGACTCGGTGCCTGGTCTGCGGCTACCCCGTTCGGGACCGCTCACACGTTTCGCCTACATCCCCGCCGCGAGGGCGGGGGAAACGCGACGGGCCCACGGAATGCAGTCTCACTCCCAGGCGCGCGGTTGGCGGTCCGGGACGGAGGTGAAGGCGATGCATTCGACGTCGATGCTGTCGGCGAGCTCGCTCAGTACTTCGGCCAGGTTCTGCACGGTTCCGGCGTCGGCCGCCATCTCGCCGGTGTCGACCGAGTGCACCCAGTCCACCGCGATGCGCCGAAGCAGGGCGGTGACCTGGTCGGCGGGGATCAGCGGGCCACCCTGTGCGGTGGGAATCAGCGGTATGGTCACCTGGATCATGAAACCGCCTCCCCGCGGCCGACAGCGAATGTTCCATCGGGCGCTTACCCGGTTCGCCGGGCACCAACCTCCGGACCTGCGGTCACGTTCTCGCGCGGACGGGCCGCCGGAGCAGGTAGCCGAAGGCGGTCGCGACCAGGGCGGCCATACAGGCGATGAACACCAGACCCGCGCCCTCCAGCCCGACCGGGGCCACGAGCAGGCCCACGCCGATCACCGGCACCGAGATGCCCGCGTACGCCACCACGAACAGGGTCGAGATCACCGCCGCGCGCCGGTCCGCGGGGGAGGCCGCGGCCACCGCGGCCAGCGCTCCGCGGAACGCCAGGCCCTGCCCGGTCCCGCCGACGAGCGCGCTCAGCACCACCAGCGGCAGCAGGTCCCACCGCAGCGCGCCGGCGAGCAGCGCGAGTCCGATGAAGAGCCCCACGCAACCCAGGGGGAGTGACCGCCCGACCCCGACCCGGCCGACGGCGAGCTGCCCGGCGGTCGAGGCGAAGAAGGCGACCGCGACGACCAGCCCGCTCACCGCGTGGTTGTGCACGTCCAAGGACTGCGCGAGGAACGCGGGGCTGACCGAGGTGAACACCCCGAACAGCGCGAACCCCACGAACGAGGCGATCGCCGCCGGCGCGAACACCGCCCGCACCTGTGCGGGCAGGCCGGGCCGCTGGGGGCGTACGGTGCGCCACGGCCGGCGCGCCCGCACGGTTTCCGGAAGCAGCAGCAGGACGGCCGCCGAGCCGGCCACCAGGGCCAGGTGCACGACGAACGGCAGGTAGAGCGGCCACGGGGCGTACTGCGCGAGCAGCCCGGCGAGCAGTGGGCCGCAGCCCAGCCCGCCCATGTTGGCGGCCGTCGCCACGAACGTGGCCCGGGAGGCGCCGCGGTCGGGCGCCAGCTCCATCACGTAGGCCGTGGCGGCGCCGGTGAACAGGCCGGCGGACAGTCCCGAGAGCAGTCGCCCGGCGTACAGCCAACCGAGCCCGGTGGCGCACAGGAAGCAGACGGCGCTCGCCGCCGCGAACCCCAGGCCCGCGAGCAGCACCGGACGGCGGCCCATGGTGTCGGAGGCGTTGCCCGCCAGCAGCAGCACGCCGATGACCCCGAAGGCGTACACGGCGTACACGACGGTCACGATCAGTTCGGAGAACCCGAACTTCTCCTGGTAGAGCCCGTAGAGGGGGGTCGGCAGCGTGGTGCCCGCCATGCACACGGCGAACACCACCCCGCCGAGCACGCACTGACGCCATCCTTGGCGATCACCGTCCATGGCGCCGACGGTAACCCCGCGCGCCGTCCCGGACCGGGGCGGCACGCATCCGGCGCGCCGCGAGGATTATCGATCGTTTCGATCGAGTAGAGCTATATGATTGATAGATCTTGACGATCGAATCGCGAGTTCGTAGAGTCGGCGCGGCCCCACTCAGCCGCAAGGAGCACCCCCAGATGCCACTTCGCCGCCCGCGGGTCCTGCTCGCGATGGCCCCCGAGCTTCTGCCCCGCCTGTTCGACGACGCCACGGCCCACCGGCTCCGGGCGGTGGCCGAACTCGACCCGGAGCTCGTCGCCGACGACTTCGGCAGACCCGAGGTGGGGGCGGCCCTGGCGGAGGCCGAGATCCTGTTCACCTTCTGGGGCGCCCCCGCCGTCGACGCCGACGTGCTGGCGGCCGCACCCCGTCTCAAGGCGGTCGTCCACGCCGCCGGTTCCGTCAAGCACTTCGTCACCGACGCCTGTTGGGAGCGCGGCATCATCGTCTCCTCGGCCGCGCAGGCGAACTCCCTGCCGGTGGCGGAGTACACGGTGGCCATGGTGCTGCTCTCCAACAAGCGGGTGTTGCAGCTCCGCGACGAGTACCGCAGCGTCCGCGGCCTCCAGCACGCCTGGCACCTGCGGTACGGCCACGCGGGCAACTATCGGCGGACGGTCGGCATCGTCGGCGCCTCCCGGATCGGCCGCCGGGTGATCGAGCTGCTGCGCCCGTACGATCTCGAACCGGTCCTGTACGACCCGTACGTGAGCGAGGAGCAGGCCCGGGCCCTCGGCGTCCGAGGCGTGGGCCTCGACGAACTGTGCCGGATCTCCGACGTGGTCAGCCTGCACGCGCCCGCCCTGCCCGAGACCCGGTCGATGATCGACCGGCGACGGCTGGCGCTGATGCGCGACGGCGCCACCCTGATCAACACCGCCCGCGGCTCGCTCGTCGATCCGGCCGCCCTCACCCGGGAGTTGGCCACCGGTCGGATCCAGGCGGTCATCGACGTCACCGAGCCGGAGGTGCTGCCGGCCGACTCCCCGCTGTACGACCTGCCCAACGTGCTGCTCACCCCGCACATCGCGGGATCGCTCGGCAACGAACTGCACCGCATGGCCGATTCGGCCGTCGAGGAGATCATCCGCTACGCCGCCGGCCTGCCCTTCCTGCACGAGGTCCACCGCGAGGAACTCGACCGCACGGCCTGACGGTCGACCCGGGCGCTCGGCCCCGGGCGCCCGGCCCGGTCACACCTGATCGACCATGGAACGGGGCATTCGGCCAATCCGATCCGATCGTTTTGATCAATAGTTCACATGGTCTTGACGTTCAAGAATCATGGGCGAATGATTCAAGCCGTTCAGCCCACTCGCCAAGGAGCAGTTCACATGAAGGTTCAGTCCTTGCGTGCCCACGGCGCGGTGGCCGCAGCGGTGTCCCTCGCCCTGCTGACCTCCGCCTGCGCCGGCTCTGATTCCGCCACGTCGTCTGCCGCCAAGGACGACGGCCAGCCCGTCACCCTCACCTACTGGACCTGGACCAGCGGCGCCGAGGCCGCGGCCGCCGCGTTCAACAAGACGCACACCGACATCCAGGTCCGGTTCTCCCAGATACCGGGTGGCGCGGACGGCTACAGCAAGATCAGCAATGCGATCAAGGCGGGCGACGCTCCCGACGTGGCGACCATCGAGTACAGCATGGTCCCGGAGTTCGCGAGCCAGGGTTACCTGGAGGACCTCACGGCCACCTCCGGCGAGCTGGTCAGGAAGAGCTTCCCGGCGGGTGTCCAGGACCTGGTGACCTTCGGCGGCAAGACCTGGTCGGTCCCCTTCGACGCCACTCCGCAGGTGTACTTCTACCGCAAGGACCTGTTCGAGAAGTACGGCGTGACCGTGCCGAAGACGTGGGACGAGTACCGAGCCGCGGCCGAGAGGATCAAGGCCGCCGACCCCAAGGCGCGCATCGGGTCCTTCCCGACCGACACCCCCCTGGAGGCGGCCCTCTCCTGGCAGGCCGGCTCCAAGTGGTTCCAGATCAAGGACGGGGCCTGGAAGCCGGAGATCAACGACGCCCCGTCCCAGAAGGTCGCCGCCTTCTGGCAGGGCATGCTCAAGGACGACCTCGTCTTCAACCACGGCGCCGGCACGCCCGAGGAGAACAAGTCCAAGGCGGACGGCACGTCCGTCAGCATCCTCGGCGCCTCCTGGAGCGCCGGCGGCATGATCGCCGCCATGCCGGACCTCAAGGGCAAGTGGGGTGTCGCCCCCGTCCCGAACTGGGGCACCCCGGCCAGCGGCATGTACGGCGGCACCAGCTTCGCCGTGACGAAGGGCAGCAAGCACACCAAGGCGGCCGCCGAGTTCATCAAGTGGGTGACCACGGACCCGGCCGCGATGGAGGCCCGGATCAGCGCCCTGAAGAACCCGAGCAGCGCCCTGCCCGCGAACCCGGCCATGGCCGCGGTGGCGGCGAAGGCCTTCGACACCTCGTACTTCGACGGCCAGGACCTCTACAAGCTGACCGGTGACCAGATCTCCACCATCGTCCCCGGATGGACCTGGGGCCCGGTCTGGGGCAAGGTCAACGCCGACTTCAAGGACGAGGCGGCAAAGAACGGCCTGGCCAACGGCCTGGTGAAGGCGCAGGAATCGGCCCGGGCGGCGATCGAGAGCCGCGGTCTCAAGCTCGCCAAGTGACCAGCCGGGGTGGCCGCCGCAGCCCCCGGCTCGCGGCCACCCCCTCGTTGAAGCCCCGCACCGCCAAGGAGCCCCCCCCGTGGCATCACCGCCCACCACCCCGGCCACCATCGCGGCGCCCGCCGGAAGCGCGCTGCGCCGCAACCAACGCGGAGCCGTGGCCCTGTTCCTCGTTCCCTTCTTCGTCCTGTTCGCCCTCGTCATGGTGGCGCCGGTCGTGTACGCGGGATGGATGAGCGTCTTCAGGGAGCAGTCCTCGGGGCTCGGGTTCGGCGGCGTCGAACGAACCTTCGTGGGTCTCGGCAACTACTCCGCGGTGCTCTCCGATCCGACGTTCCGGGCATCCTTCCTGCACGTCGCCGGCTACTGCCTGCTCTACATCCCGGTGATGATCGGCGGGGCGCTGGGCCTGGCCCTGCTGGTGGATTCGGCCTACGCGCGGGCCAAACGCTTCTTCCAGCTCGCCTTCTTCCTGCCGCACGCCGTACCCGGGCTGATCGCCGCGATCATCTGGATCTACCTCTACACCCCCGGACTCAGCCCCGTGATCGACTGGATCGACGGCGCGGGCGGCAGCTGGAACTTCTTCTCACCCGGCCACGCCCTCTCCTCGATGGTCAACATCGCCGTCTGGCAGTGGGTCGGCTACAACATGGTGATCTTCTTCGCCGCGCTCCAGGCCGTACCACGCGAGGTCATCGAGGCCGCCACGGTCGACGGCGCCGGGGCCTGGCGCATCGCCCTGGGCATCAAGGTGCCCATCATCCGCTCCTCGGTGGTCATGACCGTCCTGTTCACCTGCGTCGGAGCCGTCCAGCTCTTCACCGAGCCCAAGCTGCTCTCCGACAAGGCCCAGGCCCTCGGCAACGACTGGTCGCCCACCATGTACATCGTCAGCAAGGCGTTCATCGACCAGGACTACGCCGGCGCGGCCGCCGCGTCGCTGCTGCTCGCCGTCGTGGCCGGAGCTCTGTCCTTCGTCGTCACCCTGACAGGGAAGCGGTGGCAGGAATCATGAGCACGCGAAGGGCCCCCCGCGCCTGGGCCTCCAAGACCGCCGTGAACACCGTACTGATCACGCTGGCGCTCTACACGCTGATGCCGATCAGTTGGCTGCTCATCGCCGCCACCAAGAACCGCCGCGACCTCTTCGCCACGAACGGCTTCACCCTCGGCGAGTTCAACCTCTTCTCCAACATCCACGAGGTCTTCACCCACAACGACGGCATCTACGGACGCTGGCTGCTCAACACGGTCCTCTACGCCGTCGTCGGCTCCGCCCTCTCCTCGCTCATCTCCGTCGCCGCCGGATACGCCTTCGACAAGTACGCCTTCGTGGGCAAGGAGCGGCTCTTCTCCGTGGTCCTGGCGGGGGTCCTGGTACCGGGTGCGGTGCTGACCCTGCCGATGTACCTGCTGGCCTCCAAGGCGGGGATCACCAACACCTACTGGGCGCTGCTGATCCCTTCCCTCGTCAACCCGTTCGGCGTCTACCTCGCCCGGGTCTTCTCCGAGGGCTACGTCCCGTACGAGGTCATCGAGGCGGCCAGGGTCGACGGCGCGGGCGAGGTCCGGACCTTCCGCAGGATAGCCCTGCCCATGCTCGCCCCCGGATTCATGACGCTGTTCCTCTTCTCCTTCACCGCGAGCTGGAACAACTTCTACGGCGCGCTGGTCATGCTGAACGACAAGAACCTGTACCCGGTCAACCTCGGCCTGCACATGTGGAACATCTCGATCACCGAGAGCCCCGAGATGTACTCCCTCGCCATCACCGGCTCGCTCATCGCCGTGATCCCGCTGGTCATCGCCTTCCTCTGCCTCCAGCGCTTCTGGCGGTCGGGCCTGACCGCCGGAGCGGTGAAGTAGACCGGCGGTCCGACGACCCCATTCATCCACCCGAGACGGGACACCGCCGTTGACCACCTCACCCGGCCCCGACCACCGCCGTCGCGTCCTCGTCGTCGGCATCGACGGGGTCCGACTCGACCTGCTCGCCGCCGTGGCCACCCCGCACCTCGACGCCGTGGCCGTCGCCGGATTCCTCGCCCCGATCGAGATCGACGAAGCCACCCCCACCATGTCCGGCCCCTGTTGGGCCACCATCGTCACCGGCGTGGGCGTCGCCAAGCACGGCGTCCACGGCAACCACTTCGCGGGCCACCGCCTCGACGTCTTCCCGGACTTCACCACGCGGCTCGCCCGGCAGGACCGGCGCGGGACCTTCGTGGCCGGCGGCTGGGAGCCGCTGCTACTGGTCCGGGACGGCGGCCCCCTGTTCGCCGCCCCGAGCCGGCTCTCGTACATCGCGCCGCGCGCGGACACCAGCGAGGACTGGCTGGTATGTGACGAACAGGTCACCGCGGAGGCCGTCCACGTGCTGGAGACCGACGACCCCGAGGTCTCCTTCGTCTACCTGGGCTCGGTCGACGAGACCGGGCACCTGCACGGCTGCGGCGACGCGTACCTGCGGGCGATCGGGCGGGCCGACGAACACCTCGGCCGGCTGCTCACCGCCGTCCGGTCGCGGACCACGTACGAGGAGGAGGCCTGGACTGTCATCGTGGTCACCGACCACGGCCACCGGGACTCCGGCGGGCACGGCGGACGCACCGCGGAGGAACGCACGGCCTGGGTCGCCTGCCGCGGCCCGGGCATCGCCGCCGAACCGCCCGCCCGGCAGCTGCGCTTCGAGGACGTCGCCGCCCAGGTGTACGCCGCCCTCGACCGCGAGGCCGACTCGCACTGGACCCTCGACGGGCTGCCCTTCACGGCGCCCGCCGCCCACCTCGCCCCGGCCGGACGCTGACATGCGCGCGGTGTTCTTCGACATGGACGGAACCCTCGTCGACACCGAGCCCCTGTGGTGGCGGGCGACCGAAACCGTGGCCCGATCCCTGGGGCACCCGCTGACCGGCGCCGACGCACCGGCCGTGGTGGGGCGTTCGGCCACCGACACGGCCGCGCACCTGCACGCGATCTGCGGCGGCGAGCGCCCGGTGGAGGAGATCGGCGAGGCGCTGCTGGCGGGATTCCGGGAGCGGGTCGCCCGAGGCCCCCGACCCATGCCGGGCGCGCTGGAACTGCTCGACGCGCTCGGCGCGGCCGGAATCCCGCTCGGGCTCGTCTCCGCGTCCAGCCGGTCGATCGTCGACCTGGTCCTGGCCGGCCTCGGCCCGCACCGGTTCGCCGTCACCGTCGCGGACGGCGAGACCCCGCGGACCAAGCCGCACCCCGACCCGTATCTCGCCGCGGCCCGGGCCCTGGGCGTCGATCCCCGCTCCTGCGTGGCCGTGGAGGACAGCCCCACGGGTACGGCATCCGCCGAGGCGGCGGGCTGCTCCGTGCTGGTCGTGCCCTCCACGGTGCCGATCCCCCCGGCGCCGGGGCGACTGGTAGTCGACCGGCTGACCGGGGTGGATCCGCTGCTGCTCGGCTCGATCAGCCCAGCGCGACCCTGATCCTCTGGGTGGCCCCGGCCTTCCCGGTGAGGTCCCCGAAGGTGAGGGTGAGGGCGGAGCCGGTGGTCGCGGAGGTGACGGTGGTCGGTTGGGAGATCACCGAGGCCACGGGGCGGTGCCACGTGACGGTGAGGCCGCTCTGCATCCGCATCGGGTCGCTGACGCAGAGCGTCGCGGTACCGTCGCCGTGCTCCCGGACCAGCACGCAGGCAGGGGCGGAGGCGGTGAGGGCGCCGACGGTACCGGCGAACCAGAAGTTGACGGCGGTGACGCCGAGCGGGGGAACCACGATGCCCTGCTGGTCGTTGGCGTTGGCGAGGACGGTCAGCCAGCCGGTGTCGGCGGCCCGGGCGGCCGTGGTGGCCGTGCCGGCGCCGGGCATCAGGATGTAGGAGCAGGCGGCATCGACCGGGTCCACGCCGTGGTCGAACCAGAGGGTCAGGTAGCGGCGGGTCATCGGGTCGGTGGTGCCGCCCGTGTTGATGTCGTGCCAGGAACCGGTCCGGGCCTCGCGCAGCGCCTTGATCGTGGCCCCGCCGGGAAACACGTACCCGCCGTGACCGGCGATCTGCGCCCACTTGACGCCGCTGAGGGTGGCCGACCAGCCGAGTGCGGTGGACCGGGCGGTGCCGTTCACGGTGAAAGCGTGAGCGCCGGTGGCGCCGAGGTTGCGGTTCTCGACCACCGTCTCGACCGCGGCGCCGTCGGTGCACCGGACGGATCCCGCCAGGCAGACGATGGAGTCGGCCAGGCAGAACCAGGACTTCTTGGCGTAGAGCGTGCTCGACAGCCCGCGGACGAACTGGCCGATGGCGGCGTACTCCCCGTCCGTGGCCCCGCCGACCCAGTTGACGTCCGGTCTCGGCAGACCCCACGCGCCGCCCTCGGCGTCGGCGAGCGCCTTCTTCGAGACCGTGGTCCCCGGCAGCCGGTACGGATCCACGGTGGGCCAGAAGGCGTCCGTGTACTGGCCGTTGGCGTACGTGTCCCCCCACCACTGGAGCATGCCGGCCCCGGCGTGCCAGCCGCGCAGGTTCTCCCCGTTGCCCGTCTCGTACAGCCCCATCCGCTTGGAGGCCATGCTGATCGAGGCCGCCCAGCCGGGACGGCGGTGGACCGCCCGGTCCATGCTGGGGAAGAGCCCGTGCCCGGTCGGCTCGGCGAGCGCGGTGACGGCGTTGTCTTCCTGGACCGACTTGAGCCGGGCCAGCGCGGCGACGCTCAGGTCGGTGTCGGTGAGTACGGGGCTGTAGTAGTCCCGCTGCGCCCAGCCCTTCACCAGGCCGCGCCAGCGCTGGTTCTCCGCGCCGCTCGCGGCCGTGCCCAGCAGGGCGATGGAGGAGAGGACGCCGTGGCCACGTCCGTGGTCGCCGCCCTGGAAACCGTACGCGTTGGTCCTCGGGTTGCCGCGGCTGGTCGAGCGCCCGGAGACCGAGTCCATCATCAGGCCGTTGTAGAGGAACGGCGCGAAGGACCTCTCCACCGAGTCCAGGACGATCTGCCGATTGGGGTCGGTGACCGCCCACGTCGAGCCGTTCAGCAGCGAGAACAGGCCGGCCAGTCCACCGAGCAGTACCGCGCCGTAGGAGCCCGTGTAGGAGAGGTGGGTGTGCTGGACGAAGGAGCCGTCGGCATAGAAGCCGTCTCCGACGGTGACGAACGGGAAGACGGGGGAGAGGGCGTCGCGGGCGAGGGCGATCTTGGCCGCGTTCTTGCCGAGCACACCGCGCAGGGCCAGCGAGCGGCACAGGTCGACCCGGTTGGCGCCGGTGCTGGTTCCGGTGTACTGGGAGACGAGCGAGTCGGGGACGAACCGGTCGACGGCGGCAAGGTGGTTGGCCAGCCGGCCGGCGGACAGCTGGTCGTGGAGGACCGTGCTGATGTCCAACAGGGTCTGCGGCGAGCCGATCTGGAAGTCCCACCAGTTGCCGAACTGGCTCTTCGACGGGTTGTAGGCCTGGTCGTGGAGATGGTCGAGGCCGGTCGTGATCTCGGTGAGCAGTGCCGCGGCCCCGGTCAGGCCCGTGCCGGGCTGGGCGTACGCCTGGGCCATGGTGCCGAGCCGGTAGTAGCTGGTGGTGATCGAGCCGGAGACGGTAAGGGGCAGATCCGGCCACAGGGATCCGCTGACGGGGGTCATCGTCGAGCGGAACTCGCCGGCCTGGGTGCCCAGGAGCGCCAGCTTCTCCGCGAAGGGGGCGGCCGCGGGGTCGAAGCCGGTGCCCAGCACCATGTCCCGCCACCTGAGCCGGAGGGTGTCGTACGCGTCGGCGGCGAAGGCGGCGCCGCCGGTGGACACCGAGCCCAACAGGGCGGCACTGGTGGAGAGACGGAGGAAGGAGCGGCGGGACCATGGGCTGGACATGGAGCCTCCAGAACCGGGGCGCGCCGGCTCGCCGGACGGCGGGCCACGACAGGGGGTGCCCCACTGACCGGTTTCTAGCACGCGATCGAAATAATGCTCAAGAGGCGCGTAGAGATCGATTCGTTCATACGGTCGCCGCGTGTGCGGTCGAGCCGCCGCAGGAGTGGCGGACGTGCAGCCGGGGCAGCAACTCGACGTGGTGCCGCGGTGCGTGCTCCCGGCTCCCGTCATCGAGCCGGTCGAGCCGGTCCAGCAGCAGCCGGGCGGCTGCCGCGCCCACCGCGCGCCGGGGCGGGGCGACGGCGGTCAGGGCCGGCTCCGACAGCCCGGACACCTCGTCGTCGTACGCCACCAGCGCGAGGTCCTCGGGGATTCGGATCCCGAGGGCCTGGAGGCGCGGCAGCAGGACGACGGCGTCGGCGTCGCTGTGCACGAGCGCGGCGGTGACCCCGCGTTCGCGTACGCAGCCGCGCAGGTACTCCAGGGTGAGGTCGTAGCGCTCCGACTCGGAGCTCGTGCTGCCCGGGGCGAAGCCGGGCGACGGGGCCGGTGGAAGGCCGAGTGCGGTCAGCGCGGAGGCGAAGCCCGCCTTCAACTGCCGGGCGTGCGGGCTGTGCTGGAGCGCCGGCACGATGCGCCGGTGGCCGAGCGCGGCCAGGTGGTGGACGGCCAAGCCCGCCCCGTGGGCGGAGTCGGAGCGCACCCGGTCCAGGGCGTCGGCCGGGCTGCCGGTCAGGGTCCACCGCTCGACGAGCACGGTGGGCACCGGGGCCTCCAGGATCGTGTCGGCCTCGCCGGGGCCGGGTATCCCGTCCTCCCAACCGGGGGTCACCAGCAGCCCGTCGGCCCCGGAGGCGACGAGTCGCCGGATCTGGCTCCGGTCCTCGTCGGCGAAGTAGCCGGACAGTCCCAGCACGAGCCGCGCCCCGCGCTCGGAGAGCACCGCGCGGGCGCCCTGGACGACCTCGGAGAAGGAGTGGCGCATGGTCGGTACGACCATGCCGACCATCGTCCCCGTCCGGGTCCGTGGGGAGGGCGGAAGGGGCGCCGGCCGTCCGGTCCCCGGCCACACCACCGAGCCGTGCACCCGCCCGAGCCGCCCCTCGGAGACGAGCAGTTCCGCGTCGCGGCGGGCGGTGACCACGGAGACTTCCAGCAGGGCGGCGAGGTCGGCGATACTCAGGCTGCCGTGTTCGCGGGCGATGGCGACCGCTCGTTCGTGACGTTCGCGGACATGGTCGCGCACCTGGGCTCCCTCATGACAGCGGGCGATTGTATTGATCGATCGCTCTTGACGTTCGTATCGACCATTCCCTAGATTTCGGCGCGGCGGTAGTACTTTCCGCCTTCTGGCCGAAACGGAACGAAGAGAGCAGCGCGGATGCCTCAGTTCGACGTCACGCCCGGCGGCTTCCTCCTCGACGGCAGCCCCCACCGAGTGCTCTCCGGCGCGCTGCACTACTTCCGCGTGCTGCCCGAGCAGTGGCCGCACCGGCTGCGGATGCTCCGTGCGATGGGCCTCAACTGCGTGGAGACGTACGTTCCGTGGAACCTCCACGAACCCGAGCCGGGCGTCCACCACGACCTCCCGGCGCTGGGGGAGTTCCTGACCCGGGCGGCGGAGGCCGGTCTGCACGCCATCGTCCGCCCCGGGCCCTACATCTGCGCCGAATGGGAGAACGGCGGGCTGCCGGCCTGGCTCACCGGCCGGGACGACGTCCGGCTGCGCTGCCTGGACGAGCCGTACCTGGAGGCCGTCGACCGCTGGTTCGACGTACTGGTCCCGCTGATCGCCGAGCACCAGATCACCCGGGGCGGCAACGTCCTGATGGTCCAGGTCGAGAACGAGTACGGCTCGTACGGCTCGGACCAGGCCTATCTGCGGGACCTCGCCGACGGCCTGGTGCGGCGGGGCATCGACGTACCGCTGTTCACCTCGGACGGTCCCGAGGCCCACATGCTCACCGGAGGCACCCTCCCCGGCGTGCTCGCCACCGTGAACTTCGGCAGCGACCCGGAAGGCGCCTTCGCCGCCCTCGCCGAACACCGGCCCCAGGACCCGCCGTTCTGCATGGAGTACTGGAACGGCTGGTTCGACCACTGGGGCGAGCGCCACACCACCCGGGACGCGACGGACGCGGCCGACGTCCTGGACCGGATGCTCGCCGCCGGTGCCTCGGTGAACGTCTACATGGCGCACGGCGGCACCAACTTCGGGACCTGGGCCGGAGCCAACCGCGGCGGCCCCGACCACGCCGGTGCGCACGCCCCCACCGTCACGTCCTACGACTACGACGCCCCCGTCGACGAGCGCGGCGCGGCGACCGAGAAGTTCCGGCGCTTCCGCGAGGTGCTGGCCGGGTACGCGACCGAACCACTCCCGGACGTACCCGAGCCGGCGCCGCTGCTGACGCCCGGCGAGGTGCGGCTGACGGAGTCCCTGCGGTTGTTCGACGTACTCGACGTACTGAGCCCCGACCCGGTGGTCGTGTCGACCCCGCCCACGTTCGAGCAACTCGGCCTCACCCACGGACTGGTGCTCTACCGCACCGCCCTGCCGGGCCCCCGCCCGCCGCTGCCGCTCACCCTGGACGGCCTCGCCGACCGGGCGCACCTGTTCCTCGACGGGAAGCTCGCGGCGGTCCTCGACGGGGACCGGCCGGCCTTGGAGGTGGCCGTCCCGGGGGAGCGGCGCTCGGTCGACGTCCTCGTGGAGTCGATGGGGCGGGTCAACTACGGCCCCCTGGTCGGCGGGCGCAAGGGCATCGTCAAGGGCGTCCGGCACGCCTTGCAGTGGGTGCACGGATACGAGGCCCACCCGATCGACGTGGCCGCGGCCGTCGGCCCGCTGCCCTGGGGCCGTGCCGAGGGCCCCGACACGTCGCTGCCCGAGGGCGGTCCGGTCTTCCACCGGGGTTGGTTCGAGGTGGACGCGCCCGCCGACGGCTGGATCGCCCCGACCGGCTGGGGCAAGGGCTACATCTGGGTCAACGGCTTCTGCCTGGGCCGCTATTGGTCGCGCGGCCCGCAGGGCTCGCTCTACCTCCCCTGGCCGCTGCTGAGGCCGGGCCGCAACGAGATCGTCGTTCTGGAACTGGACGGCGCGAACCCCGCCACCCTGGCGATCCGCGACGAGCCCGACCTCGGCGACCCGGCCCCCACACCGGGGCGGCAGAGCTGAAGCGGCCTCAGGTCAGACGGTCACCCCGCGGGGAGGCGCGACGACCGCGGGCGCCGCGAGGCGGCCGGTCCGGTGCAGCCCGTAGAGGGCGGCCGCGCACCCCAGGCCCAGGGCGAACAGCGCCAGCCACGGGAGCGCCGACACACCGGCGGCCCTGGCCGCGTCCAGCGCCGCGCCGGTGAGCAGGTTGCCGAGCGCGATGCCGACCCCGCAGACGGTGTTGTAGAACCCGTAGTGCGTGGCCACCAGGCGGTCGCCCGAGAGCCGGACGATGGTGTCCATCTCGAAGGGGTACGCGACCATCGTGCCCAGCGCGAGCAGCAGGGCGGCCAGCGCCGGGGGCACCGAGGCCAGCAGCCACAGCCCCACCCCGCCGCCCGGCACCGGCAACGCCGTCGCGGCCAACAGCGGCAGGAAGGCCGCCGCCATCGTCAGCAGCCCCCAGACCAGGGCCCGGCCCGGCTCCATGCGCGCCTTGCACCAGGCGGTGACCCTGGTCTGGAACAGGATCGTGCTCAACCCGGACACGGCGAACAGCACCGCCACCGCCGCCGTGCCGCCCGCGCCCTCACCGCCCAGCCGCCGGACCTCCAGCGGCAGGGCCAGGTACACCTGGAACGTCATGACGTACGAGCCGATCATGGCCAGGGAGAAGAGCAGGAACGGCCGGTTCGCGAGGATGCCGCGCCACTGGGCGAGCACACCCTCACGCGGGTCGCCGTCCTGCCGTGGGGCCCCGGCGTCGTCCCCCCTGCGCGCGGGCAGGGACCGGATCTGGACGAGGCTCAGGACGGCGAAGATCCCGGCGGCGACCAGACAGGTGACGCGGAAGTCGACCCCCGTCAGCACCATGCCCACCAGCGGGCCCAGCAGGATGCCCGCCTGGTAGAAGACGTTGAACAGGGCGAAGGCCTCGACCCGGCGCTCACCCGTGTCCACGGCCAGATAGGCCCGGGTGGCCGGGTTGAACAGGGCCCCGGCCAGCCCGGTCGCGGCGGAGGCGCCGATGAGCGCGGGCACGGAGTCGACCAGCCCGAGGGTCGCGAAACCGACGGTGCGCAGCACCAGCCCGGTGATGATCATCGGCTTGTAGCCGAACCGGTCGGCGAGGGTCCCGCCGATCAGGAACATGCCCTGCTGGCTGAAGTTGCGCACGCCGAGGATCAGCCCGATCGTCCAGCCGGCGAGCCCCAGCGGCCCCGCCAGGTGCGCGGCCAGGTAGGGCATGAGCATGTAGAAGCCGAGGTTGATGGTGAACTGGTTCACCATCAACAGCTGCACGCTGCGCTCGTACGTACGGACCTGCGCGATGGTGCCCTT
Organism: Streptomyces sp. NPDC059874; assembly: GCF_042731135.1. Taxonomy (NCBI): domain Bacteria; kingdom Bacillati; phylum Actinomycetota; class Actinomycetes; order Kitasatosporales; family Streptomycetaceae; genus Streptomyces; species Streptomyces sp. NPDC059874. The sequence continues at coordinate 31,759 of NZ_JBHWJY010000014.1, read as the reverse complement.
CATCGGACCGGCTCCTCCGCACCGCTCGCGTCCGCACCGCTCGCGTCCGCACCGCTCGCGTCCGCACCGCGCGCGTCCGCACCGCTCGCGGAGACGCCGTTCGCGTCCGCGCCGAGGGTGAGCGGGTCGACCACGGAGGCGCAGCGCGTCCAGCGCGTGACCTCCTTCTCGTCCAGAGCGCCGATCGTGTCGGGCTCGGCGGCCGGGGAGTCGCCGAGCAGGCCGTGGGCCGCGCAGTAGTCGTCGTCGTACACGGTGCTCAGGTAGCGCTGGGGCCCGTCGGGGAAGACCGCCGCGATCCGGGTGTCCGCGGGCAGCGACCGGGCCAGCCAGCCGGCGACGAGCGCGACCGCGCCGACGCTCCAGCCGCCCGTGGCGTAGTGGGACGCGGCGAGTTGCCGGCAGGCCCACACGGCCTCCGCCGGGGCCACCCAGTGCACTTCGGAGAACTGCTCGTAGGCGACGTTGCGGGGATAGATGCTCGACCCGAGCCCGCGCATCAGCCGGGTCCGGGCGGGCTGGCCGAAGATGGTTGACCCCACGGTGTCCACTCCCACCAGCGTCAGCTCGGGGTAGAGCCGGCGCAGGACACGGGAGACACCCGCCGAGTGTCCGCCGGTGCCGACGCTGCACACCAGGACGTCGATGTGCCCCATCGCGGTGGCGAGTTCGAGGGCGAGCGGGGTGTACGCCGTGGTGTTGTCGGGGTTGTTGTACTGGTCCGGGCACCACGCGCCCGGGTACTGCTCCAGCAGCTGGGTCACGCGGTCGCGGCGGGCCTGCTGCCAGCCGCCGGTGACGTGCGGTTCGGAGACGACGTTGACCTGGGCCCCGTACGCGGTCAGCAGCCGGGTCATCGAGGATTCCAGGCCGGGGTCGGTGACCAGGGTGACCGGATGTCCGTAGACCATGCCGGCGAGGGCGAGGCCCAGACCGAGGGTGCCGCTCGTGGACTCGATGATCCGGGCCCCCGGCTTCAGATCCCCCCGGGCGCGGGCGCGCTCGACCATGTGCAGGCCGGGGCGGTCCTTGATGCCGCCGGGGTTGAATCCCTCCAACTTCGCCCAGAAGCCGCGTCCGGCCGGGGCCAGCGGCTCCGACACGTGGAGCAGCGGGGTGTTGCCGACCAGCCCCGACAGGGCCGTGCGGGCAGGGGGCGTCACGTCGGTGATCGATGTATGCATTTTTCCGCTCTCGAATCGAAGATGCGTCAGGTGCTCGTGGTGCTGGAGCGGCCTATACGCGCCATCGACACACGCTGGTCAGCGTGGAGCGGCCTGATCGGTCTATCGGTGAGAGGTGCGCGCGGGGCGGCGCGACCGGGCCCGCCGACGAAGCGGGCGCGGCATCGGCGACGGGGAGCGCGACCTCCGCCCCCACCGTCCCCGGGGCGCCGCCCTGGGACTGCGGGGTCAGCGAGGGTGTGGCGCAGGCGGAACCGTGCTCGGAATGCGCGGGCTCCTCGTGCCCCGCCGACGCGGTGGAAGCGGTGTGTCCGCGGCCGTCGCCATGTGGATAGGAGGAGCAGTGGAACGCCGCGAAGAGCAGCGCGGTGAGGACGGCCACGAGCAGACCACGTACCCATGACGTGCCTGGGTGGGTGCGGGCTGTGACCATGCCGTGATCTTAGCTTCTCCCTCACGTGACGCCAGGCTGCGATTCGGTCAACATCACTCGGCGATTTCCGTACGTTCCCACCACTCGTAGACGGGCAGTCGGCCCTCGGGGCCCTCCTGGGTCCGCGAAGTGCCGCGGAAGTGCTCGTAGCCGCCGCGGTGCGGGACCTTGAGGTCTTCGCCGGGGGCGGGGACGGGGACGATCCGCTCGGGCAGGTCGCCCGGTCCGCCCTCCAGCACTGCCTTGTTCGCCATGTCTCCACTCCTCTCACTACGGTGTCCGGCCCGGCATCCGGCCCATGTGGTCCATGTCGTCCATGTGTTCCATGTCCATCGACGGGTCCGTGGCCTGAAGGCCCGGGAGCAGCCAGTCCTGGAAGGGGGCGAGCACGGCCAGGACCAGGAAGACGGCGCCGACCGCCCAGGCGAACCACGGCCCCTGCCGCCACAGCTTCTCCAGGAAGATCACGGCGGACAGCCCCGCCATGGCGGCCACGTTCATCACCCCGAGCGGAATGAGGATGATCATCAGGCCCCAGCAGCAGCCGACGCAGTACGTCCCGTGGTGCGCGCCCACCCGCAGGTCCTTGGCCCACGGCCGGAAGCGGGAGTACCGCAGCAGCTGGAACATCGGGCTGCGGCAGTGCCGCAGGCAGACCGACTTCAGCGGCCCGAACTGCTGGATCGCCGCCAGCAGGAACGCGCCCGCGCCGATCCAGCGGCCCGCCTCCGGGTTGCCGTCGAGCAGCCGGTCGGTCGCGGCGAACAGCCCGTACGCGACCAGCCCGAAGGCCGTCCAGGCGAGCAGGTAGCCGACGAGGAACTCCGCTGTCCGGACCGCCCGGACCGGGCCCGCCGACGTACGGCCGATGGCCCGCACCCAGGTCACGGCGACCGGCGCCACCGAGGGCAGCATCATCGCCGCCATCATGACCACCCAGAGCAGCAGGAACGGCGGCAGCGCCATGCCCATCGTGCCGGAGCCCGTGCCCATCTCGCGGGACTGCGCGACGGTCAGCGCCCAGGCGAGAGCGGCGAGCAGCGTCAGCAGGATCCAGGCGAGGGTCAGATCGCGCCTCGGCAGCAGGACGCCCGGCCCGGTGGGGGCCGGTGGCGCCAGTCGGATGTGCGGCATGGCACTCCTCCCGAAGGCGCGAGGACACCTCCAGCACAGCACACAACCGCGGCCGGTGCCCGCTCGATCTGGTGGGGCCGGGGTGCGGGGCGGAGAATGGTCACAGGGACCTCCTGAGGAGGCGGGACCATGTCCGAGACCACGGTGACCGTTCCGAGATGGCACGTTGCGGGAGACTGGTTCGATACGTGCAGGTGCAACGTTCCCTGCCCGTGTGAGTTTGCGCAGCCACCCACCTACGGGGCCTGCGACGGCATCCTCGCCTGGCACGTCAATGAGGGAACCTACGGCGACGTGTCGCTGGATGGGCTCAACGTGCTGATGCTCGGCTCCTTCGTCGGCAACGTGTGGTCGGGCGAACACACCGACGCGTACGCGGCGGTCTTCTTCGACGAGCGCGCGGACGAAGCGCAGCGCGGAGCCCTTCAGATGATCTTCGGCGGCCAGGCGGGTGGCTGGCCCGCGGAGCTGGTGGCCCAGCTCGGTGCCGAGATGCGGGGCATGGACTTCGCCTCCATCGAGTTCGAGATCGACGAGGACCTCGGCGGCTGGAGGGCCGCGATTCCGGGCCTGGTCGAGGCCGGCGCCGTGGCGCTCGGCGGGCCGACGACACCGGAGGGCAAGCGGGTCCAGTCGACCAATGTGCCGGGCAGCGAGACCGGGCCGGGCCAGGTCGTGACCTGGGGCGTGGCGACGGCGGACCGGGCCGACGCGTTCGGCTTCCAGTGGAACCGCGAGGGCCAGTCCAGCAAGCACATCCCCTTCGACTGGAGCGGCCCCGACGCCTGAAGCCCGGCGGGCCCTACGCGGGCTGCCGCACGGCCGGCCGGGGTGCGGAGGCCGGCCGGACGGCGAGTGCGGCGGTGGCCGCGCCCAGGGAGACCACACCCAGGGCGGCGGCGGTGACGGGGAGGCCTGCGCCCGCTGCGAGCCAGCCTGCGAGCGGGTAGGTGAACAGCCAGCAGCCGTGGGAGAGCGAGAACCGGGCGGCGAAGGCGGCGGGCAGTTCGGCGTCGCAGACGCAGTCGCGGATCACGCGCCCGCCCGGAGTCAACACGGCCGAACAGCCGGCGCCGACGGCGGCCCAGGCGGTCAGGAGCGCGGGCCAGGACCAGGGGCCCGGGGTGGCGGCGGTGAGCGCGGCGACACCCGCCAGGACCGCGGGCAGGGCGAAGGCGGCCGCGAGCATGACGGCGCGGTCGGTGAACCGGCGCAGCAGGCGGGGGAGGAGCAGCGCGGTGAGCATGGAGCCGGCCCCGTACGAGCCCAGGGCCAGCGAGACGGCGCTCGCGGGCCGGCCGAGGTGGCCCTGGACCAGGACGACGGTGTTCACGAAGACGATCGCCCCGGCGGCGGCGACCGCCAGGTCGAGGGCGAGCAGGGCCCGCAGCCGGGGGACGGCCCAGAACAGGCGGACGCCGTACGAGGCCCCGGCGCGGACCCCGGCGGTCCGCCCGGCCGGACCCGGTCCGGGCAGGAGCGTGGACACGATCAAGGCGGCGGAGGCGAGGAAGCCGAGGGTCGTCCCGGCGAACAGCCAGTCGTAGGAGACCAGGGTGAGCAGGGCCGCGGCCAGGGCCGGACTGGACAGGCTCTCCAGGTCGTAGGCGAGCCGGGCCATCGACAGGGCGCGGGTGTAATCGCGTTCGGAGGGGAAGAGCGCGGGGATGGTGGCCTGGAAGGCGGGCGTGAAGGCAGCCGACGCCGACTGGAGGAGGAAGATCAGGACGTAGACCTGCCAGATCTCGGTCACGAACGGCAGGACGAGCGCGACCGCCGCGCGGACGAGGTCCGTCGCGACCAGCAGCGTCCGGCGCGGGATGCGGCGGGTCACGGCGCAGGCCACGGGGGCGATGGCGACGTAGGCGATCATCTTGATCGCCAGCGTGGTCCCGAGCACCGCCGAGGCACGGTCCCCGGCCAGGTCGTAGGCGAGCAGGCCCAGTGCGACGGTCGCGAGTCCGGTGCCGGTCAGGGCGACGGCGTGGGCGGTGAACAGGTGGCGGAAGGTGCGGTTGCGCCATGCGGAGAGCATCGGACCCCTCCCTGTCGGCGGTTCGCGGGGAGGATCTCATCGTAGCCAACGTGTGCGTACCTATGCACGTATTGGTCACGGGTTCAGGGGCGGGTTCGGGGAGGCTTCCTCCCGGTCCGACCTCAGTCGTGCGGGGGCAAGGAGTGCAGCTGGTGGTCGGCGACGTTCAGCGCCTCGTCCACCAGCCGCCGCAGATGCCCGTGGCGCAGGGCGTACACGACGCGCCGCCCGTCCTTGCGGGCGGTGACCAGTCCCGCCAGGCGGAGCTTCGCGAGGTGCTGGCTGACGGAGGGCCGGGCCGCCCCGCAGACCTCGGTGAGGGTGGTGACGTCCGCCTCGCCCCGGCCGAGCTCGTCGAGCAGGGCCAGGCGGGTCCGGTCGGAGAGCAGGGCCAGCACGGAGGCGGCGGCCTCCAGCCGGTCACCCCGCTGCTGCGCGTCCCGCGCACCTGCCAGGTGCATGCCCTCACTCATGCGCACATCGTAGGGCGCGGGCGCCGATACCTCCGAACGGAGGGGGGCGGGCCACCTCTTCGGGGGAACCGGGCGGCTCGGGACAGGGCTCGCGGCGGTCGGCTGCCGAAGGAACGGGGGATGGCCCCGGTCGGGGCCGTGCGGTGCTCCGGCTCCGCTGTGTCGTTGCGAGGAGAAGTCACATGTTGCGTATGTGGAAGAGCGCGGGTCTTGCCCTGGCGGCCGGGCTCGTGGTCATCGGCGGTGCGTCCGTGGCCTCGGCCGACTCCACCGCCACGGGCGTCGCGTACGGCTCGCCGGGCGTGCTCTCGGGCAATGTCGTCCAGATCCCGATCCACATTCCGATCAATGTGTGTGGGAACACCGTGAACGTGATCGGCGCGCTCAACCCGGCCGCCGGCAACACCTGCGTCAACGTCTGACGCCCACCGTCACGACCCCTGGCTTGTCCCGGCCCGGCTCCGCGAAGACGCGGGGCCGGGCCGGATGGTTTTCTTTCGGTTCTCGACGGGCGGGGCGGACGGCTGGGTCTAGGCCAGCGTGCGTACACGCTGGTCGCTCAGCTCGTAGCGGGCGGCGACCACGGCCAGTTCGCCCGAGGCCACCTTCGCCGCGATGTCGGGCTCGGCCGCCAACTTGCGGCGCACGTTACGTACGTGCGCGTTGATCGTGGCGTCGACGCGCGCGTTCCCGTGCTGGTTGTGATCGATGGACGGTCGTATCTGATCGGCCAGGTACTGGATGTGCGCCGGGAGCGGCTCGTTGGTCTCGTCGGCGTGGACGGCCGCGGCGACGGCCCCGCAGGACTGGTGGGCCAGGACGAGCACCAGAGGTATGTGCAGTTCCAGCACCCCGTACGCGATGCTCCCGAGCACGGCCTCGTCCAGTACCTCGCCCGCCGACCGGACGGTCAGGAGATCGCCCAGGCCCTGGTCGAAGACCAGCTCCGGGGGTACCCGCGAGTCGACGCAGCCCAGCACGATCGCGAACGGCTGCTGCCCCTCGACGAGCCGGCGACGCAAGTACGCGGACTCGTGCGGGTGTTGCTGGCGCAGCGTGCGCCAGCGCTCGTTGCCCGCGGCCAGTCGGCGCAGCGCCTGCGCGGGAGTGGTGACGCGCTCGGCGCTCTCCGCCTCCCACGAGGCGGCGGAGGCGGAGGTGGCGGGACCGAGGGCGAGGCCGGCGCCGGCCACGGCCGTGCCCGCCACGGCGGTGCGCAGCAGGGTGCGGCGACTGGGGGCGGGGGCGGGAGTGGTTCGCGTGTTCGAAGGCATGGCGGGACGGTAACCCGGGTAACCCCGGACACAGTTGATCTACCGGCCACAATGGCGCGAACCGCTCGTCGCAGGCCGGATGGGTTCGGAATCCTCTCAGGATGTGGGAACTCATGCCGGGACGAGGAGTGTTGGCGCCGCCCTCGCAGTGCCCCGCACCGTCGCGTCCGCGTGCCAGACGGCCTCCACGGACTCGCCGCCGACACGGGCCCGGACGGTCTGCGTCCACCCACGGGCACCGGGTCCGCGGAAACGGTCGGCGGCGCGGCGGGCCGGGGCGGTGTCCGCACGGGAGGAGTCGAGGACGAGCATGAGCGCGGTGCCTGTCCAGGGGAGATCGGCGCGGATCGGACCAATGCCCCCACGGTCCCCCGGCCACGGGGTGTCGCATACCCGGTCGGCTCTATGCTGCCGGGATGATCAAGCCGATTGAGCTCGTGATATTCGACTGCGACGGGGTGCTCGTCGACAGTGAACGCATGGCGCTGCGCGTACAGGTCGCCCTCGGGGCGGAGTTGGGGTGGCCGCTCACCGAACGGGAGGTCGTCGAGCGGTTCATCGGACGCTCCAGCGCCTCCATCCGCGAGCAGATCGCGGCGCGGCTCGGGGAGGGCACGGCGGCGATCTGGTCGGAGCGGTTCGAGCAGCTGCACCGCGAGGCGGTCGACGAGGGCCTGTCCGCCGTCGACGGACTGCCCGAGGCGCTCGATGCCCTCACCCTGCCGACCTGCGTGGCCTCCAGCGGCTCCCACGAGAAGATGCGGCACACCCTCGGCCGCACCGGTCTCTACGAGCGCTTCGCGGGCCGCATCCACAGCGCGACCGAAGTCGCCCGCGGCAAGCCGGCCCCGGACCTCTTCCTGTACGCCGCGGAGCGGATGGGCGTCGACCCGGAGGCCTGCGCGGTGGTCGAGGACAGCCACCCCGGCGTCCAGGCCGCGCGAGCGGCGGGCATGCGGGCGTTCGGCTACGCGGGCGGCCTGACCCCGGCCGAACGGCTCGAAGGCGCCGACACGGTCGTGTTCCACGACATGCGCGACCTGCCGCGCCTCGTCGCCGCTGCGGGGCGTTCCGTACACACCGTCTGACCTGCGCATTCCCCGGATAGCGCGGTGGTGCAGTATGTGCGGATGATATTCGGAAAGAAGAGGTTCCCGGGCGCCGTGGCCGACTTCGAGAAGGCCGTGCGCGCGCAGGACGGGGACGCGGCGCAGGAGGCGTTCGCGCGACTCCACCGCGCCGCTGCGAAGGCCGGGGACGGCGAGCTCCGGGAGGCCGGACCGCGGTTGGCGACGTTGCTCCCCTCAGTGCCACACGGGCCGCGGGCCGCCGTCGCGGTGGTCATCGGGGCGTGTGTGGAACGGGGCGCGGACGTGTCGGCGTGCGCGCCCGGCATCCTCGCCGGGGCACGCGAGACGTTCGCGCTCGCGGCCGACTTCTGCGCCCGCTGGGCGGACACGGGCGGCGGTGAACTGCCCGATCCGGACGACGAGCTGACCGAGGAGATCATCGAGCGGGCGGGGTACGAGCCTGCCGTCGGCTGGTTCACCCTGCCCCAGTGGGAGATGGCGAGCGTCGCCGTGCTCAACGACCCCGCCGTACGCCGGGAGTCCGCGGGCACGGCGGAGCTGCTCGCCCTCGTGGAGCGGGTCGCCGAGGCCTCTGACCACGAGTTCAGGTGCCTCGCGTACGCGCTGCGCGTACTGGACGACGAACCGCTCGTCGTCCTGCACCGCGATACCGGGACCGGCTACGCCCTGCGGATGAGCGGAATCGGCGACAACTTCCAGCTGCACACCCTGCTCGCGGGCGTGCTCATCGGCGGGAAGCACCTGCCGGGCCAGGCCCCGTCGCCCCAGGAGATCGCCGTGTGCCGGGACGCGCCGGGGCAGGTCGAGACGGTCGGGTCCTTCAACCTGGTCGGCCCGGACGGCACCTGGATCTTCAACGAGGGCACGCCGACCGACATCCCCGTCATCGACGGCGCCCGCCTCCTCGTCCTCGACCCCCCGCCGTACCGGCGCGCCTGGCCGGCGGGGCGCTTCTTCCCCGGGATGCGGGGCGACCTGGTGCTGGACCGGGTACTCGACGCGGCGGAGACCGCCGCCTGGTTCGCCAAGGTGCAGCCCGCCAAGAGGTGACGCGGAGAGCCGCTCGGGCGGTAGGCCGAAACGGGTGGGAGGGTTCCCGGTTCGGCCTGTCCCGTGCGGGGAAACCCCGCGCGCGGGCTACTTGAGGGCGGCGAACGCCTTCGTGAACGCCAGCGGCTGCTGGAGGATCGAGCTGCAGGTGGCGTCCGCGTACGGCACCGCGCCCGACGCGCACTGCTTGTCGCGGGTCGCCGACCACATCGCCAGGCGGCCGATGCCCTTCGACGCCGCGAAGTCCACCAGCTGCGTCGCGTCCGAGACGGTGAAGATCTCGCTCGTGACGTCGTTGACGCCGATCATCGGGGTGACGGCCACCGCCTTCCACGCCGCCGCGTCCGACAGGCCGAGGACTCCCTTCAGCTGGGCCTGGGTCGCCGTCGCGGCCTGGATCGCGTACTGGCCCATGTCCCCGCTGTACGCCGGCCCGTAGTCCATCGCCATGATGTTCACGGCGTCGACGCGCACGCCGTTCTTCTTCGCGTCGGCCAGCAGGGCCACCCCCGGCTGGGTCAGGCCCTCCGGCATCACCGGGAGCGTGAACGCCACGTCCAGGCCCGGGTGGGACTTCTGCAGGCGGGCGATGGCCTGGGCCCGGCGGGCGTTGGCCGCCGTGTCCGGCAGGGCCGCGCCCTCGATGTCGAAGTCGACCTTCGTCAGCCGGTACTGGTCGATGACCTTCCCGTACGCGGCGGCCAGGTCGTCCACGGTGGCGCAGTTCAGGGCCAGTTCGTGCCCGGCCGCCCCGCCGAAGGAGACGCGGACGTCCCCGCCCTTCGCGCGCAGCGCGCCGATCTGGGACGCGACCCGGTCGCTCGCCAGGTCGGTGACCCCGCCCCACAACGGAGCGCAGCCGCCGCCGGAGGTGATGAAGGCGAGGTGGAACTCCTTCACGCCGGTCTTGGTCGCCGTGTCCACGAGGTCGTAGGAGGGGTACAGCGAGGTGTCCACGTACGGGGCGAAGCGCGCTCCGGCGACGCCGCCACCACTGGTGGGGGGAGGGGTGGTCGGGGCCGTGGGGGTCGGGTTCGTGGTCTTCGTCGGCGCGGGGGAGGTGGCGGGCGCCGTCGGGGTCGACGTGGCGGTGGGTCGGGCGGTGGGGCGCCCGCTCGGCTGGGCCGTCGCGCCCTGGTCCACCGAGCACTTCAGACCGTTGATCAGGCAGCCGGTGGGGTCGCCCGGGGCGCCGGCGCCGCTCGCGACGAAGCCGACGGTGACCGAGGCGCCGGCCGCCAACTCACGGTTCCAGCCCGCGGGCTTCACGGTGACGCGCCGTCCCTCGACGGTGTGGGTGCCGTTCCAGAGGGAGTCGATCTTCGTGCCCGCCGGCAGGTCGAACTGGAGCTTCCAACCCGCCTGCGCCTGGCCGGAGTTGTTGGTGATGACGTACTGGCCGGTGTAACCACCGCTCCACGAGCTGGACTTCGTGTACACGGCGCCGACGGAGCCGGCCTGGGCGGTGCCGGCGAACGCGAACACGGCGCCACCGATCACCGCCGCCGCGAGAACCGCTCCCGTGACCTTTGCCGTACGGCTCGTCCTGCGCCGGTGCCCGACTGTGCTGCCCATGGCGTGCCTGCCTCTGTGTTACTGGGGAGTTGGGGATGCGGCAGCACGCTAGCCGCCCCGAAACGGACATTCGTTCGTTTGGGGGCGGCACCCCAGAGGCTTAGGTTCCGCTTAAGGAAGTGAAAGGCAGGTGTTAAGGCTCAGCCGTGCGTGGCGTCGATGACGCAGAAACGGTTGCCCTCGGTGTCGGCCAGCACCACGAAATCGGGGTCCTCGGGGTAGGAGTCCCAGTCCACGTGCCGGGCCCCCAGGGCCACCAGCCGCGCCACCTCCGCCTCTTGCTCCGCCGCGTCCGCCGCGTACAGGTCGAGGTGGACGCGCGGGCGGTCCTGTACGGGCGTCGCGCTGCGCCCGAGCGCGAGGTCGGGCCCGCCGCCGTCGGCGGGGACCAGCACGGTCCAGCGCTCGTCCACCTCGCCGTCGCGCGGCACGTACCCCAGCGCCCGGCCCCAGAATTCCGCGGCCCGCCGCACGTCGGCGGCGCCCATGACGATCGTTCCGATGCTCAGCATGATCGGATTCTTGCAAACGCTACGGACGCGGAAGCCGCTCGATCGCCACCATCGCTGCGTCGTCACCGAGGGTGCGGCCGACCACATGGGCCAGCAGATCGGCGCACAGGTGGTCCAGGACGGCCTGGGGGTGCAGGCCGGTCCAGGCGACCACGCGTTCGGTGAGGGGGTAGAACTCCCCTGCCCGGTCCCGCGCCTCCAGCACCCCGTCCGTGTAGAGGAGCAGGACGTCACCCGCCGCGAAGTCGAAGGTCTGCGCGGTGACCGCGCCGTCCACGAGCCCGGCGAGGCCCAGGGGCGGTGCCGGATGCGTCACTTCGAGGGGAACGGCCCGGCCGTCGCGCAGCAGGAGCAGCGGCGGTGGATGGCCGCAGCTGACGAGGTGCAGCACCGGCTCGCCGTCGGGGATGTCCAGCACGGCCGCCGTGGTGAAGCCCTCGTCCTCACCCGACGCCGAGCCCGAACTCGACCCCGCGCCGTCCCCCGCGCCGTCTCCCGAGCCCGTGCGCGCGTCCTCGCTCTCGTCCGGGCCCGTGACGTCGTACAGGTCGGGGGCGACCGCCCCCTCCAGGTAGTTCACCAGCCCCCGCAGATCGGCCTCCTGGTGCGCGGCCGCCCGGAAGGCCCCGAGGACCAGCGCGGCTTCCCCGACCGCGTCCAGGCCCTTGCCGCGGACATCGCCGATGATCAGCCGCGTGCTGGTGGCGGTACGGGCGGCGGCGTACAGGTCACCGCCGATCTGGGCCTCGGCGGCGGCCGCCAGGTAGACGGAGGCGATGCGCAGCGGGCCGATCCGGTCGCGCAGCGGCCGCAGGACCACCTGCTGGGCGGTCTCGGCCACCGAGCGCAGCTGGATCAGCTCCTTCTCGTGGACCTCGCGCAGGTGGGCGAAGAGGGTCACGAACACCGAGATCATGATGAGGGCGATGATCTGGAAGGTGTGGTTCAGGTCGGTCAGGGTGGTGCGGGTCGTCGCGACCACCGCCTGGGCGAGCACGGCGACCAGACCGACGAAGCCGGTCATCCGGGGACCGCGGAACGAGGCCGTGACGGCGGGCGCGGCCACCAGGAACGGACCGAGGTGCACGTCGGGCGGCGCCAGGACGTCGACCACGGTCACGAGGGCGATCAGCGCGAACGGAACCGCGAGCTGCGCGTGGCGCACCTGCCGGGTCCGTTGCCGAGACGTGCGTGGCGGCCGAAGATCCATCCCACCTGAATACACCGCGCGGCCGCCCGGATCCGCCACGCGAGGCCGTCGCACCCGCTCCTTGTCGGCGCGGGGCCGTCAAAGTGGCGCCTGGCCCGCGACGTCCGGTGCGGTGCATCGCAAGGCGGAGGGCCGCGGCTCGTACTGGACGTACTTGCGCGGTCCGACAACGCGGCGAGGTGCCGTGCCGAGCGCCGTGACCCGGTGAACCTTTCCGGTCACAGCACTAGGGGCGGCGGGGAGGCTTCCCGCGCTTCGCGGTCTTCGAGCTCTTCGCGCCCTTGGGGCTCGCGGAGCCTCCGCGCGGGTTCTTGCCGCCCGCTTTGCCGCCGGACTTGCCGCCCGCCGTGGGCTTCCGCTTCGCCGCCCCGCCCGCGTGGGCCCGCTTGGTCTTCGGCTGCGGCGGCGTCGGCCCCCGGCCGCGCGTGCTGTTGACCGTACGGCCGCGGACGATGCCGATGAACTCCTCGACCAGGTCGGGGGTGGTCTCGACCTGCGGCCACGACAGCGCGACGCGCGACTCGGGCGCGTCCGTGACGGGCCGGTACGTGAGGTCCTTGCGGTGGTGGAGGCGGGCCAGGGACTGCGGGACGACGAGGACGCCGATGCCCGCGGCCACCAGCTCGATGGCGTCCGCCGTCGTGGCGGGGCGCTCGATGGCGGGCCGGCCCGGCAGCTTCTCCCAGTCGAGGGTGTCGTCGAGGGGGTGCAGCACGATCTCGTCGGAGAGGTCCGCGGTGGTGATCTCCTCGACCGCCGCCACCAGGTGGTCCTTGGGGATCACGACCACGGTGGTCTCGGTGTAGAGGGGGATGGCGCTGAGATCCGTACGGTCGACCGGCAGCCGGACGAAACCCGCGTCGGCGGATCCGCCGCGCAACGCGCCGAACGCCTCGGTGGGGGACACCTGGACGAGGGTCAGCGGGATGTCGGGCAGCCGCTCGTTCCAGATCCGTACCCACTTGGTGGGGGTCACGCCCGGTACATAGGCGAGACGGAACGAATGGGGTACTTCCGAGCCTGTCACCCCGCCAGGTTACCGGTCGTGGTCGGAGGTAGCGCACACGCTCGATACTCTTGACACCATGACGTCGCACCAGAACACCCAGACTATGAAGCCCGCGACCGCGGCGAAGAAGCTGGGCGTGTACCTCGAGGCCACCCCCGCAGAGTTCCAGGAGGGTGTCGTCTCGCGCAGTGAATTGAGTGCGCTCCAGGCCGACCCGCCCCAGTGGCTGCAGGACCTTCGGCGCAACGGACCGCACCCCCGCCCGGTGGTCGCGGCGAAGCTGGGCGTGTCCATCGCGGGCCTCGCCCGCGGCGGGGTCACCGAGCCCCTCACCACCGAGCAGATCGAGGCCCTGAAGCAGGAGTCTCCCGAGTGGCTGCAGCGCGAGCGCGCCACGCAGGCCGAGGTCCGCAAGGAAGCGGTCCGCATCAAGGAGATGCAGGCCGAGAAGGCCGAGAAGGCGGAAAAGGCTCAGAAGGCCGAGAAGTCCGGCGGCTCGCGCTCCTGATCCGCGGCCCTCGCCGACCCGTCCCGTCAGGCCCGGCTTCCCCATGGGGGAGCCGGGCCTGACGGCTTTCGCGCTCCCCTCGATCCGGCATTACCCGGGAGGTAATCGATCTTCCTCGCGCCGCCCGGCAGGGTTGGTCTCACCCGGTCCGGGCGAGGGCGCGGACCACACGGGGGATCAAGGAAGAGTGCCGACATGACGGTTGTGGGACGGGGATCAGCCCGGTCCCTCGCCGGCCGTCAGCCGCAGCAGGGCCCGGTCGAGCCGGGCCTGCCGGGCCGCGGGCGTGAGGGCCTGGAGCAGCGGCAGGATCACCTGGTAGCGCGCGGACCTGTCGAGCGCCTCGAACGCCCGCTTCGCCTCGGGGCGGGCGTCGAGCTCCGCCGCGAGGTCGGGCGGCACGGCGGCCGTCTTCTGCGACTCGTACGCGGCGGTCCACCGGCCGTCCGCCTGCGCCTTGCGGACCTCGGCCAACCCCGGTTCGCGCATCCGCCCCGCCGCCGTCAGCGCCGCGACCTTGTCGACGTTGACCTGTGACCACAGGCTCCTCGGGCGGCGGGGCACGTACTTCTGGAGGTAGTACAGCTCGTCGAGCGACCGGCGCTGACCGGAGATCCAGCCGTAGCACAGCCCTATGTCGACCAGCTCGTCATCGGTGACCGTCGGGATGCCGGACTTCTTCTTCGCCACCTTGATCCATAGGCCCTCGCGGCGCCCGTGGTGCTCGGCGAGCCAGGTCTCGAACGCCTCGCCGTCCGCGAAGGCGATGATCTCCACACCGTCAAGATCGTCCATGGGGCCAGGATATGGCGCTCAGCCCGTACGGCCGCCCGTAACGGCGGGGACGACCGGGGAAACGGCGGGCACCGGGGAACCCGCCCTGCCGGGACAGCGCAGGGCGTCGGCGGTCACCGGGGCGCCATCGACCGTGTTGCGGTCGTAGGTGACGGTCTTGACCACGACGGGCCGCGAGCCCACCGCGACGTCGAAGGACTTGTCGTGGCCCGCGACGGCCACGAGGCGGGCTCCGGGCAGCGCGGCCGCGAGGGTGGCCGCGTCCTCTTCCCGGCCGGGGGCGTGCCTGATCACCGGAGGTCCCTCGGGGCGCACGGCCGGCGCGGACGGCGAGGTGTCGGTGACGAGGAACCCGTTGCGGCGGAGAGCCTTGGCGACGGTCGCGTCGTCCACGCGGACCGCGATCCCTGCGGGATTCGTCCCGGCCGGCGTCTCCGGAACGGGGTGGATGCGGGGGTCGCCCGTGATGGGACGGTCCGCGCCCAAAGCGTTCCACAACGCGGCCGAGCGGGCCTCGTCCCACACCAGGGTGGAACCCACTCCGGGCACGCGGTGGTCGAAGATCCGGATCGGGACGGTGGCGGACTCGATGTCCGCCGGCCGCAGCCGGCCCAGGGCCCAGCCGATGCGGACCAGGTCGAGCAGCCCTGTCCGCTCGTCGGTGCGTACGGACTTCAGCAGGATCCGGGCCGTACGAGTCGCCCTGGCCGGGTTGGCCAGGGCGCCCTCGGCGGTGAGGCGGGCCAGCAGGTCGTTCACCAGGCGCTGCTGGCGGCGGACACGGCCGAGGTCTCCCGGCCGGTTGGTGACGTGCCGGGCCCGGGCGTAGCGCAGTGCTCCGTTCCCGTCGAGGCGGTGGACGCCCGCGGCGATGTCGAGCCCGGAACCGTCGTCCTGGAGGGGCTTGTCCGTGCACACGGGCGCGCCACCGAGGTCATTGACGGCCTGCTCGAAGCCGGTGAAGCCGGTCTCCAGGTAGTGGTCGACGCGCAGACCGGTGGCCTTCTCGACGGTCCGTACGCTGAGCGGGCCGGCGCCGAGCGCGAACGCCCCGTTGATCTTTCCGAGGCGGGCGGGGCCGGGGGCGGCGGGTGGGGCCGTCAGATCGGCGTACTGGACGTAGGAGTCGCGGGGAATGGAGACGATGCTCGCGCGCCGCTGGTCCTCGGAAAGGTGAACGAGCATCATCACGTCGGTGCAGTTGCAGCCCTTGCCGCCCACGTGGAGGCGCCGCTTCTCGGCGGCGGACAGGCCCGCACGACTGTCGATGCCGACGACGAGGATGTTCGTGCCCCGTCCGGCGACTTGTCCGCCGCGCTCGGCGGACATTGCCTGCGAGCCCGCGTAGGAGCCCCCGGCGAGGGTTGCCAGCAGCGTGAGGGCAACGGTGAATCTACGCAACGCACATCCCCGGAAATAGTGCCGAAAGGTGCAGACGGCGACGGTACCGCCGGTGTGCGTGAGGCCGAGGTACTACGCGCCGGAAGCCGTGGCCGTGTCCCCGTAGTGGGTGGCCAGATTGTCCCGTGCGGGTGCGGCGAGCCCGGCCGGCCCCCGCGCGAACGCCCGCAGGACGTTGGCGGTGACGGTACGGGTGAAGTGCCCGGCACGTGCGTCGAGGCCGTGGTTGGACCTGCCGCCTCCGGGACCGCTCGCGTCCAAGGCTTCGACCCAGCGCATGGTGCCCGTCGCGAAGACCGCGGCCCCACCCGGAAGCGACACGTACGCCGTGTCCGCGTACGAGGCCCGTCCCTTGCACACCACCGGCGAATGCGCGAGCACCTCGACCGGCCGAGGCGTCGGGAACGCCGGATTCACCCGGTCGAACTCGACTCCCACCAGGTGGGGGAAGGAATCTCCCGCCCGCGCCCCGGTACCCGCCAGGAGCCAGTGCTCCGGGTGGGTCACCACGTACGGGGCGTCGACCGGATAGCCGTCGTAGATGACACCGAGCAGCGAGCTCTCCGGGTCGGGTGCGGGCGCGCGCCGGAAATCGTTCGTGGGCGGGGCTCCCCGCCGGTAGCCCGGGTCCTGGGCGTAGTCGTCCTTGTAGCAGACCACGACGCGGTCCGGCCCCACGGGCGAGTCCTCGAAACGGACGCGCCGGTAACAGCAGTTGGCGCCGAGGACGGCCAGGTTCGTCCCCGTGTCCCGCGCCCGGGTCACGTGGCGGCGCTGCTCGGGGCTCCAGTACTCGTCGTGGCCCAGCGAGAGCAGGCAGGCCGCGCCCTTCAGGAACTCCGGATCACGGGCCACGTCCACGCCCGTGGCGTAGGCCAGGGGCAGGCCCAGGCGCTCGGCCAGGGCGATCACGGGTGCCTCGAAGACCATGAACTGGCCGGCGCCGTTCCTGTTCCTGTAGGGGCGGTCGAAGGTGACCTGGAGGGACCGCGAGCCGTGCTTGCCCGTCGCCCCCTTGTACAAATCCGTGCCGCCCCACTGGTTGTAGGCCTGCCAGGTGGCCACCGAATTCACCACCACGGTACGGCCGTCCGCCGACGGGGACCGGACGGTGACGGGCACGAACCGCTGCGCACGGCCGTCCCCGGCGTCCAGGCGCAACAGGTAACTTCCCTCCGGCCAGCCGGAAGTGTCCACGTTCGCCGTCCGACGCCAGTCGGCGCGCACCATCCGCGTGGCCGGATCGAGCCGGGCCTTCGGCTGCAGGACGCCCGGCAGGGCGGGCGAGCGCCACACCAGTCGGGCCCTGGCCCCTCCGTACCAGCCCATCCGGTACGCGGAGACGGTGTAGGAGGCGGCCGTCGTCGACACGCGCAACCCGAACGACTCCCCGGAGCACACACTGACGCGCTCGGCGAAACCCTCGACGGCCCGCGCGGGCCCGGCCCGGGTGATCCGCCAATCGGGGGAACCGGGCAGCGAGTTCTCGGCCACCACATCGAGCCCGCAGCCCGTCGGCGCACGGTGTACGGGGGCCTGGCCACCGGTGTCGGCACGAGCCGCCGCCGTACCGCCGGGCCACGGTGCGAGGGCGGCGGCGAACCCCAGAACCGTCCGACGCCCGGGCCCCTTGCGGTGGTCCCCGGTCCTGCTCGGGCCATCCGTCCGATCCACGCCATCACCTCGGAAATCCGCACGGGCGGATCCCGACGCTACCCGGATGCCGCGCGGCGGAGCCGACGGCACGCGCGGAGTTCCCCTTCTTGCCGGCCGGCGCCCGCGGAAACGGCGAACGCGGCCGAGTACCACGGTGACTCCTGATCCCCGTGGTGACTCGACCGCGCTCGCGACGTGAGCGGACCCGCACGGCCGCCGCCGCAGCAGCGCGTCAGTCCGCGGAGCCTGCCGATCCGTACCCCTGTGACGGACCGGCAGCCCTCGTCTCGCTACGAGCCTAGGGCCGGTCCCCGGCCCGGAGTGTGCATCGCGCGCAGGGTCTTTTGATCATTCGCGCAATGAGGTTTACCGGCCTGTTTGCGCAGCTCGGTAGGGGTGACCCCGTAGGCCGCGCGGAAGGCGCGGCTGAAGACCGCGGCATTGGTGAAGCCCCAGCGCGCGGCGATCGCCTGCACCGGCCGTGCGTGCGATTCGGGGCGGACCAGGTCCGCGTGGCAGCGCTCCAGCCGGCGGCGGCGCACGGAGGCCGCGATGCTCTCCGGCTGGCCCTGGAACAGCTGGTGCAGGCGGCGCAGCGATATGTGGTGGCGGGCGGCTATGGCCTGCGGAGTCAGCTCCGTACTGCCGAGGTTGTCGTCGATGAAAACGTCGATCCGCTCCCGCAGCGCCCGGTCGCGGACCTCGCCGGGCAGGGCGTCGTAGGCGTCGACGTGCTGGGCCAGGCAGGCCGTGGCCAGATCGAGCGCGATCGTGCCCAGCCGGGCCAGCTCCTGCGGCCCGCACTCGGCGGCGTGCTCGCCCAGCGTGCCGATGAACCGACTGAGGATCGCCCCCATCCCGCGCTCGCCCGGAATCCGCTGTGCGAGCAGCCGCTCGACCTTTCCGGCGGGCAGCGGCAGCGCGGACTTGGGCAGCTGGAGGATGACGGCCCGCACCGTCTCGCCTCCCGACGGGGCGCCGGCCTCCCAGGGGTACGAGGTGTCCCACAGCAGCATGTCGCCGACGACCAGCCCCGATTCGTTGCGGCGCTGGGACATCCACATGGAACTCCCGGTCACCAACCCCAATTGGTACTGCTCCGGGTCGCCCTGCCGGATGAGCGCCGGGGTGCGGCGGGAGAACAGCGGGGAGTAGGAGAAGGCCGACACCTGCACCGCCGCTCCCAGGCTCGCCACGGAGACCTCCGCGCGAAACGCGCTCGGATCCTCGACGCTGAGCGACACGGGCTCCAGCGTCCGGGCGACCATGTCGGAGAACCACTCGAACCTGTCCCGGGCCGGCACGGCGGCGGAGGACATCGACGACCACATCTCTCGCAACTCCCTGAACGGCGGCGTATTCCGGCCACCTCCAGCATGGCGGAAAACCCCGATCCGGCCCGCACGTGTCCACGGGCCGACCCTCGCCGGCCCGTCCGGACCTCCTGCCCGTCCGGGTTCGTCCGCTGGCGGCGCGGCGGCCGGTGGGGTCCGCTGGAACGATGAGCCCTCTTCCTGGCCGCGGCTGGTGGGCCGGACTCCCGCCGGCGGCGGGAGCCGCCGTCATGGCCACCGGCGTCATCTCCATCGGCCTGCACCTGACCGGGCACGAGGTGCTGTCGCTGGCGGCGCTGGTCGTGGCCGGGGCGTTGTGGTCGGTCCTGGCCGCGGATTTCACGGCCCGCCTGCTGGGCGACCGCCGGCGGTTCCGCTCGGAGGCCGACACCCCCGCGGCCCTGACGGCCGTCGCCGCCACCACCGTGCTCGGCACCCGGCTCTCCGCGCTCGGCTGGCAGACCGTGGCCGCGGCGCTGCTCGCGCTGGCCGCCGCGCTCTGGCCGGTGCTGATGCTGCACGTCGTACGGCACTGGCGGCGGCGCATGCCCGGGGTGGCCTTCCTGGTCTGCGTGGCCACGCAGGGGATCGCCGTCCTCGCCGCGGTCCTGGCCGAGGCGGGCCATCACGACTGGCCGGCCTGGGCGGCTCTGGCCTTCTTCGTCCTCGGTTTGCTGCTCTACCTGGCCGCCCTGCTGCGCTTCGACCTGCGTGAGGTGGAGGGCGGCGCGGGAGACCACTGGGTGGCGGGCGGGGCGCTGGCCATCTCCGCCCTCGCCGGTTCCAAACTCACCGCGTCACCCGTATGGACCGGCGCCGCGCACACGGCCCTGCGTACCGTCACGCTGATCGCGCTCGCGCTGTCCCTCGCCTGGTACGTGGTCCTCCTGGGCGCCGAACTGCGCCACCCCCGGCCGCGCTACGACATCCGGCGGTGGTCCACGGTCTTCCCCCTCGGCATGACGGCCGCCGCCTGCCTCTCCGTGGCCGAACCGGCGGGCATCGCGTGGCTGCGCCCGCTGGGCGAGGTACTGCTCTGGATCGCGGTGGCCGCCTGCCTGTTCACCTGCGCCGCCATGCTGGCCTCCCACCACCGGCCCGAACGCCCGCGAGAAGGACTGCCCGGCCCCGGGAACACGCCCTGATGCCGGCGCCCCGCCTCCTCCCCGCCTCCCGTCAGCCGCTCCGGTGGCGGCACCGGGGGGCGTCTCAGTAGGGTCCCCGCATGGCATACACGTTCCAGGTGACCATCGACTCGGCCGAACCGCACGCGCTCGCAGACTGGTGGGCCGACGCCCTCGGGTGGGAAGTGGAACCGAGCGACGAGGAGTTCATCCGCAGCATGATCACCGCCGGGCGGGCGACCGAGGAAGACACCACCACCCACCGCGGCACCCTCGTCTGGAAGGCCGGCGCCGCGATCCGTCACCCCGAAGGGCTGGAGCGGGCGCCCCGGGTGCTGTTCCAGTTCGTCCTCGACCCCAAGACGGTCAAGAACCGGGTGCACTTCGATGTCCGTACCGGCCCCGACGACCCGCGGGAGGTGGTGGAACGCCTCCTCACGAAGGGGGCGACGTTCCTCCACGAGGGCCGCCAGGGCCCCTCCGTGTGGACGACGCTCGCCGACCCGCAGGGCAACGAGCTCTGCGTCTCGCACTGACCGACCCCCTACTCTGGCCCCGTGAACGTCATCCTCTTCGGCGCCACCGGAATGCTCGGCCGGGGCGTCCTGCGCGAGTGTCTGCGCGACGACTCCGTCGAGAGCGTGCTCGCCATCGGACGCACCCCGCTCGGCGTCAGCCACCCCAAGCTCCGGGAGTGCGTCCAGGACGATCCCTCCGACCTCGTCGCCGCGGGCGTCGACCCGGCCGACTACGACGCCTGTTTCTTCTGCCTCGGCGTCTCCTCCGTCGGCATGAAGGAAGAGGAGTACCGGCACGTCACGTACGACCTGACGCTCGCGGTGGCCCGGCCGCTGGCCGCCGCCAACCCCGGGCTGACCTTCGTCTTCGTCTCCGGCGAGGGCACGGACAGCACCGAGCGCGGCCGGCTCATGTGGGCCCGGGTCAAGGGGAAGACCGAGAACGACCTGCTGGAACTGCCCTTCCGCGCCTACATGTTCCGCCCCGGCATCGTCCAGCCGGTGCGCGGAGTGCCCTCCAAGAGCCGGCTCAACCGCACCCTGTACGCGCTCGCCGCGCCGCTGATCCCGATCGTCCGCCGCGTCGCGCCGAACCTCGTCATCACCTCCGAGGCGTTCGGCCGCGCCATGATCGCCGTCGCCACACCCGGCACCGAGGTCCCGGGGCACATCCTGCGGCCTGCCGACATCAACCGCCTGGGTGGAGCCGTGACCAGGCATAATTGAGTACCGGGCAGACCCTCCCGCGCGTCAGAATGACGCATCTCGATCCGGGAGGAACCCATGAGCCAGGAGACCCTGACTCTGCACGAACTGCTGCCCGCGCAGGCGCTCACCCAGGCGATCGACGCCGGGTACGTGACCCGCAAGACGCACCCCGAACTGCCGCTGTCCATCTACACGTACACGCGGACGGCACAGTACGAGCACGTCTGGAACCAGGTCACCACGCGCTGCCGCGGACTCGTCGCCGACGACACCACCGGCGCGATCGTCGCGCTGCCGCTGCCGAAGTTCTTCAACGTCAGCGAGCACGAGTCGGGCCGGCCCTACGCCCCCGCCCTCCCCGACGAGCCGTTCGAGGTGTACGACAAGGTCGACGGCAGCCTCGCCGTGGTCTTCCACTACGCCGGCCGCTGGCACGTGGCCTCCAAGGGCTCCTTCATCAGCGCGCAGGCGACCTGGGCCCAGCGCCGCCTCGACGGCAAGGACACGGCGGGACTGCGCCCCGGCGTCACCTACCTCGCCGAGATCCTGTACCCGGGCAACCGCATCGTCGTCGACTACGGCGACCGGCGCGACCTCGTGCTCCTCGCCGCCTTCGGCCAGGACGGCACGGAACTCCCGCTCGCCGAGGCCGCGGCCCACTGGGCGGGCATCGGCTCCGTCGTCACGGTGTGGCCCGCCATGCCCCTCGGCGAGCTGATCGCGCTGGCCGAGTCCAACACCCTGCCCGGCGGCGCCGCGGCGACCGGCACCGACGCGGAGGGCTTCGTCCTGCGCTTCGCGTCCGGCGTCCGTGCGAAGGCCAAGCTGTCCGAGTACGTACGGCTCCACCGGGTGCTCACCAAGGTCACCGAGCGGGACATCTGGCGTGCCCACGGCGTCCAGCGGTTCGCCGGCCTGCCCGCCAAGCAGGTCGCGCAGGGCCTCGGCTGCACGGTCGCCGAGATCGAGGCCTCGGGCGGCAAGCCGCTCGACGCGCTGCTCGACCAGGTGCCCGACGAGTTCGACACCTGGGTGCGCGAGGTGATCGCCCGGTTCGAGGACGAGGCCGAGCGGCGCGAGCGCGCGGTGACGGAGGCGTACGCGGGACTCGCGCACCTGGCCGCCGACCGAGGGGCCTTCGCTGGCGCCGTGAGGGAGCTGCCCGACCGGGGCATCCGCGCCGCGATGTTCCTGCGCCTGGACGGCAAGCCCACGGACCTGGTCGTCTGGCGGTTCGTCCGCCCCGAGGCGTCCGACCCCTACACGAACGACGAGGAGAACTGACCCGTGTCCGAGGAGACGCCCGTGCCCGCGACCGAAGCCGCCGAGGTGGCCGCCGAGGCAGGCGCCGAAGCAGCGAGCGAGGCCGCGACCACGGAGGACCGGCTGCCCGTCGTGCACGTCATGACCGGCCTGCCGGCCTCCGGCAAGACCACGGCCGCGCGCGCCCTGCAGGCCGAGTCGGGCGGGCGCATGCGCCGCGTCAACCTCGACGACCTGCGCAGCATGCTCGACCTGCCAGACCCCGAACGTGGCCGCAGCTTCGCGCACGAGCAGACGGTGCTGGCGATCCAGGACGCGGCGGTCCGCGCGGCGGTCGACGGCGGCTTCGACGTGGTCGTCGACAACACCCACCTGACCAAGCACATCCCCAAGCGGCTCAAGGCGGCCGTCGGCGGTCTCGCGACCTTCGTCGTGCACGACTACACCGACGTCCCGCTGGAGGAGTGCCTGCGCCGGGACGCCGCCCGGGAGCGCCAGGTCGGCGAGGAGATCATCCGCGTTCTGGCCGAGAAGCACCGAAACGCCCGCAAGGGCGGCTGGCGGCTGACCTCGGAGTGGATGAACGGCGGTTCCGGCGCGGCCGCCGTGCCCCCGGTGACGGAGTACGTCCCCGACCCGGCCCTGCCCGCCGCGGTGATGTGTGACATAGATGGCACCCTCGCGCTGACGGGCGACCGGGGGCCGTACGACTTCTCGCGCTGCGAGCTCGACCTGCTCAACGAGCCGGTCCGCCACGCCCTGGACGCCTTCCGACGTGCCGACGGCGACGCGATCGTGCTGCTGTCGGGGCGGAGCGAGGAGCATCGGCCGCAGACCGAATCCTGGCTCGCGCGCCACGAAGTGCCGTACGACGAGCTGTGGATGCGCGCCGCGGGCGACACGCGCCGCGACGACGTGGTGAAGGCGGAGTTGTTCGACGCGCACGTGCGCCACCGGTACGCGGTACGGGTGTCCCTCGACGACCGGGACCGGGTGGTCGCGATCTGGCGTCGGATGGGCCTGCCGACCTGGCAGGTCAACTACGGCGACTTCTAGGAACAGGGCGGAGCACCCGGGATGACCGTGCTGATCGTGGACGCCGCGAACGTCGTCGGATCGGTGCCCGACGGCTGGTGGCGGGACCGGCGGGGCGCGGCCGAGCGACTGCGCGACCGGCTGGCCGCGCGCGACGCCGGCGAGGAGATCATCCTCGTCGTCGAAGGCGCGGCCCGGGGCGTCGAGTCCGTTCCCGGAGTACGGGTGGACCCGGCGCCCGGCAGCGGCGACGACCGGATCGTCGAGCTGGCGGCGGCCCACGCGGAGCGCGGCGTCGTGGTGGTCACGGCCGACCGCGAACTGCGCGAGCGGGTACGGGCGCACGGCGCGCGGTGCGTGGGGCCGCGTGCCGTACGCCCGCAGGACTGAACCGGAGCGGGCCGGCGCTCAGTAGCAGGGCTTCACCCGGTCGAGGTTCCGGACGTAGCGGGCGGACACCCAGCGCTCCTCGCCGTACGCCTTGTCGCCGTCCGAGCCTCTGCCGTTCGGCCGGCCGGCGCCGTTCTGCCAGTCCCCGTGCTCAGAGCTGCCGTTCTCCGAGTCGCCGTTCTGCCAGTTGCCGTTGTCCGAGTTGCCGTGCCGGTCGACCAGGCGGTACCAGATGTTGTTCCCGTCGACGTACTCGCCGTGCTCCTTGCACCAGAGCTCGACCTTGCTGTGCGGGTACACCTGGCCGACGGTCCGCGCGTGGGTGGTCGGCTTGCTCCGGACCTTCAGCGGGCCCTTCGAGACGACCTTGCCGAGGGGGTGGGCCGCGGCCTTGAACCCGTCGTCCTCCGCGACCGCGGAGCTCGCCCCGACCAGACCGAGCACCAGGCTTCCGGCGGCGAGGGCGAAGATGGTCTTGGTGGGCTTCAGCATGAGCCGGCTCCTGTACGAAGACGTCCGCCCGGCCGCCGCGAGCGGCCCGGGACGGCAACCGGGCGGTTGCCACGGACGACTATGGCGAGAGCGGAGGCCACCCTTCCGGTGGCGCACCGTCCGTTAGCCCGATATGCCCAACCCGCAGCGCGGTCGCCGTACGACGTCACCCGCGGCCGGAGCGCGAAGGATGCGCGCGTGCGTGGCCGTGCCCGCCCCCGAACGGGCACGGCCGCGCTGCGGGGGCCCCGGGGGGACAGGGCCGATGCCGGCCGGTGAACCGGCACGGGAGAAACGTACGGGCCGGCGGGACCCGGCCGCGCCCATCCACGGGTTGAAACCCGGCTACCCCCCAGGGTGGCGACCATGTACAACCATGGGTGTACACAAGGGGGGTTGACGTGCACTTGGCCACACACCCGGCGACGGTCCGGCTCCGAGCGGGGCTACCGGTCGTCGGCGAGATCGTGTGGGCTGTCGGCTCGCTCTGGATCTCTTCCACCCTGCTCCACAACTGGCCCGATCCCAACGGCTATTGGCGGGACACCGACGGGCTCGCCTATGGTCTCCTCGCCGCGATCTACCTCCCGCTCGTACTGCGCCGCCGGTTCCCCGTGGCCGTCCTGTGTGGCACCGGGCTCTGCGTCGCCGCCTACTTGACCCTCGGCTACTACCACGTCGTCGCCGTCTGCGGTCTGGCCACCGCGCTCTACACCGTGGCCTCCCTGCGGCCCCGCCGCGTCTCGATGCGGTGCGCCGCCGGGGCGCTGGTCGTGTTCTTGTGGGGGACCCGGCTCGCCGAGCCGGGGATCGGCGCGCTCAGCGTCGGCTTCGTGACCGTGATGACCGTCGTCTGCTGGGTCGTCGGCGACGGCGCGCGCAGGCTGCGCGAACTCACCCGCCGGCTGCGGCTGGAGCAGGAGGAGAAGGCCCGCCGGGCCGTCATGGAGGAGCGCATCCAGATCGCCCGCGAACTGCACGACGTCATCGCCCACCACGTCTCGGTGATCTCCGTCCAGACCGGGCTCGCCTCCTACGTGTTCTCCTCCGACCCGCCGACCGCCCGCCGGGCCCTGGACACCGTGGGGGACAGCGCCCGCGAGGCCCTGGCCGAGATGCGCCGGATGCTCGTGGTGCTCCGAGAGGAGGGACCGGAGCCCGGCCCGGACGGGCCGAGCGGCGAGGTGCAGGGACTCGGCCGGCTGGACGAGCTGGTCAAACGAGTCGGGGAAGCCGGGGTGCCCGTGGACGTACGGGTCACCGGCACGGCGTACGTGCTGCCGCCGGGGATCGACCTGTGCGCGTACCGGGTGGTCCAGGAGGCCCTCACCAACGTGATCAAGCACGCCCCGCAGGCGCCCACCACCGTCCGCGTCCACTACGGCGCGGACGAGGTGCGCGTACGGGTCAAGGACGCCGGGAGCGGACGCACGCCGGCCCACGCGCCGGCCGGCCCCGGCAGAGCCACCGGTCAGGGGTTGATCGGCATGCGCGAGCGGGCGACGATCTACCACGGCACGGTGACCGCCGCGCCCGCGCCCGAGGGCGGATTCGAAGTCAGTCTGCGGGTCCCCGTGCCCCGACCGGGAGGGGATGACGCGGATGCCGTCCGTACTCGTCGTCGATGACCAGTTCCTGATCCGGTCCGGCCTGACCGCGCTGCTGACCGCCGCGCCGGGCTTCGAGGTCGTCGGCGAGGCCGAGCACGGCGAGGAGGCGGTCCGGCTCGCCGCCGAGAAGCGGCCCGACGTCGTCCTCATGGACATCCGGATGCCCGGCACGGACGGGATCGCCGCCACCGAGCGGATCGTGGCGGCCGGCCGGGAAGACTCGGCCGACGGCGGGCCCAAGGTGCTCGTCCTCACGACCTTCGACTCCGACGAGTACGTGTTGCGCGCGCTCCGGGTCGGGGCGGCCGGCTTCCTCGTCAAGGACACCCCGCCCGACCGGCTGCTCGCCGCCATCGCCACCGTGCACGCCGGCGAGATGCTGTTCAGCCCCCGCGCCCTGCGCGGGCTGATCGACGCGTACACCGTCCCCGTCCCGGCCCGCCCCGCCCACCCCGGCCTGGACACCCTGACCCCGCGCGAGCGGGAGGTGCTCGGCCTGGTCGGAGCCGGGCTCTCCAACGCCGACATCGCCGTGCGGCTCGTCCTCAGCGCCGCCACCGTCAAGACGCACGTCCACCGCTGCATGAGCAAGTTGGCGCTGGCCAGCCGCGCCCAGGCCGTGGTCCTGGCCCACGAGTGCGGCATCGTCGCCCGGATGCCCTGACGCCGCCCGGCTGCGGATGCGGTCGGCGGCGGGCCGGGCGAAAGTGGCTGCCATGGGAATCGAAGACTACGGCGGCGGCGTCGGGGCGCACGAGACCGGCATCCTCGTCGTGACGACGAACGACGTCCCCGGATACCGGGTCGAGCAGGTCATCGGCGAGGTCTTCGGCCTCACCGTGCGCTCCCGGCACCTGGGCAGCCAGATCGGCGCCGGCCTGAAGTCGATGATCGGCGGCGAGCTGAAGGGCCTCACCAAGACCCTGGTGGAAACCCGCAACCAGGCCATGGACCGGCTCATCGAGCAGGCGAAGGCGCGGGGCGCGAACGCCGTGCTGATGATGCGTTTCGACGTCACCGACGCCGCCGACGTGGGGACCGAGGTGTGCGCCTACGGGACGGCCGTGGTCCTGGTCCCCGCCTCCACCTGATCCACGCCCGACGCCCGCCCCCCCCACGTAAGTCCAGGACGGCGCTCCGCTTTGTCCATGGGATTGCCCTGCCCCGGTCCGCAAGCTGTCAGACCAGTGAGCGGACCGCTCGGGGTGTCTTCGCCGTGAGCGGTCTTCCGCCAAGGAAGCGCCGACTCCCGGAGGCCCCATGCGCACCCCTCTCTGGCTGGCCGTGGCCGCGGTGGCCGGTCTGGTCGCCACGCTGGTCGTGGCCGCCCCCGCCGCCCCCGCCGCGGCGGCCGTGCCCGTGACGATCACCTCGCCCGAGCTGTCCGTCAGCGTGGACAGCGGCTTCCCCCGCGTCATCGGCTACACGCGGCGCGCCACCGGGGACGTACTGCACGGCAACGAGGACGCGCTGAGCACCGTGCTCGTCAACGGGACCGGTTACACGCCCACCGTGACCTCGACCCCTTCCGCCTCCGGTGTGGACTACGCGCTGGCCTTCTCCGGAGTGACCATCAGATCCCGGATCTCGGTGACCGGCTCCACCGTGGAGTTCAAGGTCACCGCGATCGAGGACACCCCCGCGTTGCGCGTGCGCAGCCTCGCGATCCCCGACCACCATCTCGTCAGCGTCCGCAGCGACCAGCCGGGCGCCGCCCTCGCCACGGCCACCATGCACACCGCGACCACCGGCACCGGGGACACCTTCACCTCCGTCACCGCGAACACCCCCGTCGACTCCGCCGCGATCACCGTGATGCACGGCCTGGCCAACACCGGCAAGCTGGCCGCCGCCATCGACTCCAACTCCCTCTACGACCAGCCCTCCGGCGGCACCGCCCGGGAGAACGGCCGGATCGCCAAGCGCGTCACCGACAAGGGCGCCTACCGCCGCGCCGGCCTGTGGAGCGGCTCCTGGCTCTACCGGGCCGCGGGCGCCGCCGACACCGACACCGAGCCGCTCCCGTACGCGCGCGTCGCGATCACCGCCGACCGCAACGCGGACTCGGTCGTCGACTGGCAGGACGCCGCCGTCGCCTACCGCGACATCTGGACCCCGCCCACCGGCTGGCAGCAGACCGCCGACCGGGTCGTCCAGCGGATCCCCTTCAACTTCGCCTCCCAGGCCACCCATCCCTTCGCCCAGACCCTCGACGAGACCAAACGGGTGAGCCTCGCCACGGACGGCCTCGGCCAGTTCGTCCTCCTCAAGGGGTACGCCTCCGAGGGCCACGACTCCGCGCACATGGACTACAAGAACATCGGCACCAAACTGGGCGGCGCCGTCGACCTGAACACCCTCACCACCGCCGGCCACGCCTACAACGCCGACTTCGGGGTGCACGTCAACGCCACCGAGGAGTACCCGGTCTCCGCGACCTTCGACCCGGCCCACCAGAGCGGCGGGCTCGGCTGGGACTGGCTCGACCAGTCCTACTACGTCGACACCCGCAAGGACGGCCAGTCCGGCGAGCGGCTGAAGCGCCTCCAGGACCTCAAAACAGCGGCCCCCGGCCTCGACTTCCTCTACGTGGACGTCTGGTACGGCGACGGCTACGTCTCGCGCAGGCTCCAGCGCGAGATCTCCGGCCTCGGCCTCCAGCTGACCACGGAATTTCCGAACACCCTCACCGAGCAGTCCCTCTGGCACCACTGGGCCGCTGACGTCAATTACGGCGGCAGCGACCTGAAGGGCATCAACTCCACCATCGCCCGGTTCATCGCCAACCACGCCAAGGACGACTGGATCGCCCGCAACCCGCTGCTCGGCGGCGCCGAGGTCACCGCCTACGAGGGCTGGCAGGGCAAGAAGGACTTCACCGCCTTCCAGAACACCACCTTCGGCGTCAACCTGCCGACCAAGTACCTGCAGGAATCCCCGATCGTGAAGTGGACCGCCGACACGGTCACCCTCGCGAACGGCACCACCGTCACCACCGCCGGCAACAAACGCCGGATCGCCACGGGCGGCCGTACCGTCCTGTCCGGTGACGCCTACCTGCTGCCCCGCGACGGCAAGCTGTACCACTGGAACGACAAGGGCGGCTCCACCACCTGGACCCTCCCCACCGGCTGGAGCGAGCCCAAGCTCTACAAACTGACCGACACCGGACGCCAGTCGGTCGGTGACCTCACCGTCGGCACGGGCAACACGGTGACCCTGAGCGCCACCGCCCGGACCGCGTACGTCGTCACCAACGGCGCGGCACCGGCCCAGCCCGACCCCAAGTGGGGCGAGGGCACCCTGGTCAAGGACCCCTCCTTCTACGCGGGCAACCTGAACGCCTGGACCGTCACCGGGACCGGAGCCGCCGTCGCCCGCAACGCCCAGGGCCAGAGCGAGCTCACCTTCGCACCCGGCACCACCCCCGCCGTCTCCCAGCAGCTCACCGGCCTCGCCCCCGGCACCTACGCCGCCTCCGTCTGGGTCTCCACCCCGACCGGCCGGGCCACCACCCTCACCGTCACCCCGACCGGCGGCAGCGCCGCCTCCGTGTACGCCGACTCCTCGCCCCTGACGAACAACCTCGGCGGGAGCGAGAAGAACGGCACCAAGACGCAGCGCATGAAGGTGCTCTTCGACGTCCCCGCCGGGCAGTCCACCGCCACCCTGAAGCTGTCCGCGGCCGCCGGATCCGGCACCGGCACCGTCTACCTGGACGACGTCCGCGTGGTCCCCTCCGCCCGAACCCCGCTCGGCGGCCACTGGTTCGCCGAGGACTTCGAGAACGTCGACGCCGGCTGGGGCCCCTTCGTGTTCGGCGGCGCCGGCGGCTCGGCGACCGACCCGCGCACACACATCGCCCAGCGCAACACCCCGTACACGCAGGCCGGTTGGAACGGCAAGCTGGTCGACGACGTGATCGGCGGCCAGAACTCGCTGAAATCGCACGAGGAGCGCACCGGTCTCGTCTACCGCACCCTCCCGCAGACCCTGCGGCTGAGCCAGGGCCGCTCGTACAAGGTGAGCTTCACCTACGAGGCCGGCTTCAGCGGCGACTACCAGTTCGTCACCGGTTCCGGCTCCACCGAGACCACCGCCGCGCTGGACCAGGCCCGTACGCCCACCACCTTCAGCACCACCTTCACCGCCGGGGCCGACGCCTGGATCGGTGTACGGAAGATCACCCCCGAGGGCTCGCACAACGAGGCCGACCTGATCCTCGACGACCTGACGGTCGACGACCTCGGAGCGGGAGGCGGCGGAGAACTCCTCGTACCGCAGGGCCAGATGAGCGTGAAGGCGGTCGACAGCCAGGAGACCACCGGGGAGAATGGCGGCGCGGCCAACGTCCTGGACGGCGACGCCGCCACCATCTGGCACACCCAGTGGTACGCGACCACCGCCCCCATGCCGCACGAGATCACCCTCGACCTCGGAGCCTCGTACAACGTGTCGGCCCTGCACTACCTGCCCCGGCAGACGCAGTCCAACGGACGCATCGCCGGCTACCAGGTGCTCACCTCCACCGACGGGGCGAACTGGGGGACCGCCGCCGCCTCGGGCACCTTCCCGAACACCACCGCCCAGCAGAACGTCTCCTTCACCCCGCGCACCGCGCGCTACGTCAAGCTCAAGGCCACGAGCGAGGTGAGCGGCAATCCGTGGACCTCGGTCGCGGAGCTCAACATCGGCCACCGGTCGTGAGGTTCACCGGGCGGGCCCCCGTACCGACTCCTGGGCGCGGAAGCGGACGGGGGACATGCCCACCCGGCGGCTGAACAACCGGCTGAAGTAGGCCGGATCCTCGTACCCGACCCGCCGGGCGATCCCCGCGACCGGCAGGTCGGTGCGGGCCAGCAGTTCCTTGGCCCGGCTCAGCCTGATCCCGAGGAGGTACTCCTTGACCCCCTCCCCGGTACTGCGCCGCACCGCCCAACGCAGTTCGGGCAGCGGCATGCCGAGCCGGGCGGCGTGCTCGGCCACCGATATCGGCAGCAGGGCGTCCCGCGCCAGGGCGTCCATCACCGCGTCCCCGTGCCGGGAGACCTCGGCGCGGGCGTAGCGCAGGGCCACCAGCAGCGCGTGCACGGCGGCCGCCGCCTCGACCTCCAGCAGCGGTCCGCCGCGCCGCGCGGCCCGTACGATCCCGTCGACCACGTGCCGCACCCCGGCCGTCCCGCCCAACGCGACCACCGGGTGGTCGGGGGTGACGTAGCCGAGGTCCGTGTACGCGGCGACGCCCGCACCCGAGAAGTCGACGAAGCACTCGTCCCAGCCGGTCCGCGGATCGGGCCCGTAGTGGTGCTCCACCCCGGGCAGCAGCCAGAGCAGGGCGGGCGCGGTCACCGGTTGCGGCGGCCGCCCGCCGTGGCTGAACCATCCCCGGCCGCGGGTGACCACCACGGCGACGTAGTGGTCGAGCGCACGCGGGCCCACGACCGGCAGCAGGCCCTCCTGCACCCCCACGCCGAGGCAGACCAGGCCGAGCCGGACATGGTTGGCGGTGGGGGAGAAGTACCGCATCCAACTGCTGTACGGGGGTGCGGGGTGAGGGGGCGTCGGCATCTGCGGATTGTGATCCACCGGGCGGGGCGCCCTCAAGGGGACGCGGGGTGCCTCCCGGCGGGGCTGGGTTTGTCCCCTGGCCGGGACCGGCCTGGTCGGGGCGGCTTCGTTGCCGGGGCTCCGCCCCGGACCCCGCGCCTCAATCGCCGGCGAGGCTGGAGTTTCCTGGGCCGGGATCGGCCTGGGTTGGGGCGGTGCCCCGCCGGAGCATCTCCTCGTCCTCGCGCACTTGGCAGGTGCTTCGACAGGGAGCGTGGTTGCGCGCTCGTCCTGCGGGGACACTCCGCCGTGTCCCCACCCCAACGGCACGCTCCCGACCCACGGGGCGGGGTTTTGGTCGTCGGGGGGAGCGGGGGCACTGCGGGGCGTCCCCGCAG